>USSA01000040.1 GCA_900557255.1 uncultured Prevotella sp. | reverse complement strand
TAGATTCCATCCCGTTCAATTCTTGATTTAAAGAAAGGATTCATGTTTTTGTGAATACGCACTACATCAACTGAGCACTTGAACAAGCCCTCTAAGAATTCTTTCAAGTCGGCCAATAAAAAAGGATTAGGAGTTTCTGTTTCTACACAAATATCCAAATCGCTTTGCTCTGTTTGCTCATTTCGTGATACGGAACCAAAAATGCGCAAGGTCTTGATTCCAAAATCTTTAGTAATCTTGGAACTATTTTGCCTAATTATTGCTATATAATCTTGAACTGTCATCATAACACTTATCTTTTAATATCCAACCTCCCGTCAATATTTATAACCAAAATTCATATACCTACAAGTTTTGAATCTAGCGATAAAAATAAGGGGGATTTAGAGGTCGGAAATCCCCGTTTTCTGCCCTATATTAAGAAAAAGACCTATAGTTGTACGACTATAAAGTTACAGTTGTACGACTATACATGCTATGGTTGTACGACTGTAGAGTTATGGTTGTACAACTATAGGGGTTATAGTCGTACAACTATAGATTTTCCTCAACGGCATCATCTTGTCAAGAAATCACAAATACCTGATTATCAACAAGTTCCTATTTTCTTCATATTTGCGATATTCTCAAAGAAACAATAAGCGTCTGGAAATACGAGAATCTCAGGCAAGCAAATGTAAAGAAAACTTATTCTTAACAACGCCGCATCACTACATCTTCGGGATATTCTTACTGATTACCTACTTTACTTTCCACCCATCAATGGTTCCCGTCTTCGATGAGAAGTTGCAGCCTATCTGATAAATCTTTCTGCCATCTGCTGCATATTCCCTGGCATAGCCCATATCCTCTATCTGCTTCAGAGCTTCCTCTGCCGAACCATCACGCTTGAACTCGAAGATGTAGATATAGTTCGGAGTCTCTACCACGCAATCTACCCTACCTTCGCTTTGCTGCTTTTCAATGAACACCGTGAAACAGCTGATCATTCTCAATACGAGATAGAAGGTATATTGAAAATAACGTTCCTTCTCTCGCTCATCGTCCTTGCGACGCTGGTTATAAGGAATGCTGGCAAAGAAGGAAGTCATCAGATTCTCCAACTGATGGCAATCTCCCTTCGACATCACATCTACTACCTGAATAATCCAGGCATCCGTTGACTTCGATGGCTTCAGATAACTGGAAGCTACCAGCGTCAGGAAACCGCTCCTCACTTCATCATTCGGGAAATCCAGGAGATAGGAATCGGTATCCATATTCCAATCTTTAATGGTGAGATAACCGCTCTGATAAATCATAGGCAACGGTGCTTCCACATCTGCCTTGTAGTCGATAAAACTACTCGTAGGATAAAACCTGTTAACCATCTCGTTGATGTTCTCATCAAAATGAGACAATAGGCGAACAAGATAGGTTGGCGAACCGGTGCGGAACCAATAATCTGCCAGAATCTTCTTGCTCAAAGCATTCAAGATACTGAAAGGATTATAGATATCAAGCATATTAGGACTGAAGTGATAACCGTCAAACTTCCTCTTCAGTTTGTATTTCATTCCTTCCTCTGTGGTCTTATATCTCACAGCCATCGCCTTTATCTGTTCCTCGAAAGTGGAATACAATTCCTCTTCCGTAATACCACAAAGTGCCTCGTAATGCTCGTCCATACTGATGTCGTTAGGCTGATTGAAACCACTGAACACGCTTACCTGCGAGAACTTTGTGACACCCGTGAGTAAAACAAACTGCAGGTCATCATCAGCTTCCTTAAACACAGAATATACGCCTTTGAGCAGATTGCGATTATAATCCTCCAAAGTCATCTTTCCATATTCATTCTGCACAGAAATATCCATATCCATCACATCAAGCAAAGGCTTGTCATATTCATCAATGAGTACGACAGCTCTCATTCCTGTTTTCTTATGAGCATTCCCTAACACAGCCTTAAAGCGACTCCCTAAAGTCTCAGCCAACTCCTCACGCCCATAGATACGTTCTGCCATGGCAACAAACTCCTCCAACACTTTGTCTAACGCATAAGGCTCTACAAAGTTTTGACCACCAAATGAAAGATGAAACACAGGATATTGCTTCCATTCCTTCTCCAGCTTGTCGATGGCAAGCCCTTTAAAAAGTTCCTTCTTACCCTCGAAATAGCATTTCAAGGTAGATACGAGCAACGACTTTCCGAATCGTCTAGGACGACACAGAAAGTATATTTTACCATTAGTCACTAAGTCATAGACCAATGCCGTCTTATCGAGATAAACATAATCATCTTCTATGATTTGTTCGAAACTCTGTATGCCGATAGGATATTTCATATTGCTGCCTTTTTAAAATCTTTCGGCAAAGTTACAAAAAATAATGATACAAGCAAAGGAATAGCCCGAAAAAAATAACGAGATTGCAAAATACCATATTTGTGGGATTGCTGACAAGGAAAAAAAATAATACCTTTGCCTTTTGAAAATAATAGTTTAAAATCATGGTAGAAACAATGAATAATATTGGAAATAGACAGCCGGATAGCAATGCTGGCTTCAGTAAGCAAAAAGGAGTGAAGAATAAGCAAACCCGGCAGCTGGTACTATGGATTGGCGCTTTGATAGTAGGCGCAGTCTTAGGTATATTCGGCATCAGCTGGCTGGATGGTCTGATGAACTTCATAGCCACGGTCTATACCCGCTTATTCCAGCTTCTGGCAGTACC
Organism: uncultured Prevotella sp.; assembly: GCA_900557255.1. The sequence continues at coordinate 17,844 of USSA01000040.1, read as the reverse complement.
AACCATAGCCTTGGCAGTTATCACAACCCTGGCATCCTTGGGCAACCAGGCAGATACCGGTAAGATATTCCGCCACGCCATCACCTACACCCTGCTCACGACGATAGCAGCTGCAGCAGTGGGACTGGTGCTCTACAACATCGTTTCTCCAGGCAATTTACCTACAGCCTTGGTACAGAGCGGTATGGCGGATGTTCCCCAAAAGCTGGGAGAAACCAGCTATTATGACCATATTCTTGGAGTAATACCCAACAACATCATCAAGCCGTTTGCCGAAGGAAATGTACTCTCTATATTAATTTTGGCGGCAGCAGCAGGTATTGCTTTAACCAAAATGCCATCAAGCGATAAAAAAGAAGTCGTGATGAAGGGATTGTTTGGATTACAGGATCTGCTCTTCATGCTGATTCATGGATTAATCTGGGCTCTGCCTCTGGGTATCGTTGCCTTTGCAGCACAACTCTCAGCCCAGTTCTCTGCGGGTATCGTGATGGCTTCTCTAGGAAAGTACGTAGCTGTTATCCTGGGAGGTAATGTCATTCAATTCTTCATCATCCTTCCGCTCTTCCTCTTGGCAAGAGGCTTGAATCCTGTGCGTACACTGGGCAAGATGATGCCGGCAGTATTAATGGCTCTGTTTACAAAGAGTTCTGCTGCTACGTTGCCGGTGACGATGCAGACAGCAGAAGACAGACTGGGAGTTTCCAATCAGGTTTCCCGCTTTGTATTACCTATCTGTACTACCATCAACATGAATGGTTGCGCTGCGTTTATCCTCGTAACCTCCTTATTCCTGATGCAGAATGGAGGAATGCCTTTACCTTGGACTACGATGATTCTCTGGCTCTTCATTTCAGTTATCTCAGCAGTGGGTAATGCAGGAGTACCGATGGGATGTTATTTTCTGACCCTATCTCTGATGTCCGGTATCAATGCTCCTATCGGCATCATGGGCATCATCCTGCCAATCTATACCATTATCGACATGATTGAAACGGCAGAAAACGTATGGTCTGATTCCTGTGTCTGTGCCATGGTGGATAAGGACTTGAAGAAAGAGTCCACTTGAAAAAAAAGACGATGTAAAGCACATTGAGGTAAAGTAATCACTCATAACGTGCTAAGCAGCTTTCTGGATGACATTTCATTGCAACCTAGAAAATAATTAAAACGGAGGGCTAGTCCTGGTAATGGGACCAGCCTTTTTTTGTACCTTTGGGGTCATTACTGCAAGAAATCATCGTTGCTTACCTTTACACCAAGTGGTCCATAGTCGCCAAGAGCTTTGTGAGCAAGTCGACTCAACCCTCGGTCTAAGGTGTAGATTGTTCGGTTGGATGCATCAGAGACGTAGTTTCCATGGAAGACGTGATTGAAACTATGAACAACGTGGAAATCGTAGTAAAAGAAGAAGAAGAACTGTTTTTTTATCTTTTTTAATCCTATTTTCCCCATGCATTCAGCTAAAATTCATACCTTTGCATTATCTTTTCAAAAAACAACAAAATGTAATCAATATGAAACAGAAAGATGTTATAACGGGATGGCTTGTCGCATTCATTATCAGCTGTATGATGCTGGCGGGATGCACCGAAAAATCCAGCAAGCTAGAGAAGAAAAACGTGAAAGTTGAGACAATCTCCGTGGGGAATACAAACTTGGGGGGAACGAAAGACTATGTGGGAACCATCGAGGAAAAGATGGGATCTACACTCAGTTTCGAGATAGCCGGAAACATCACTTCCATACGGGTAGAAGAAGGAGATAGAGTGAGCAAGGGACAGCTGCTCGCCACCATCAACCCTACCACCGTGAAGGAGGCTCACCGGGCAACACTCACCACCCTGAAACAGGCGCAGGATGCCTACAGAAGATTCCGGCCCCTGCACCAGTCGGGAACCATCTCGGATATGAAATGGGTGGAGATAGAAAGCAAACTGGAACAGGCAAAGGCGGCTGAAAGCATCGCCCGCCAGCAACTCTCCCACTCTACCCTCACAGCTCCTTTTGCAGGCGTCATCGCTGCCAAGAACGTGGACTTGGGAACCTACGTGCTCCCCGGACAGCCTGTGCTGAAACTCGCCAATGTGGCACAAGTCAACGCCAAGATATCCGTACCCGAAGCTGAAATATCTCATCTGCACGTGGGCGACAAGGTGAAACTGACGGTAGCCGCTCTTTCGGGTGCCATTTTCCGGGGAACGATTTCAGAAAAAGGCATCGATGCCAACCCCATCTCGCATACCTACGATGTCAAGGTGGGCATCACCAATCCGCAGGGCCGTCTGCTCCCAGGCATGGTATGCAACGCCCAGGTGCAGGGTAGCGCTGCTACCCCATCCCACATCACCGTTCCGCCACAAAGCATTGAACTGGATGTAGATAACTCCCGATTCGTATGGACCGTGGTAAACGGAAAGGCACATCAGCAACCCGTAACTACCGGCGATTTCGAAGGCGACGGCATCGTCATCCTTTCGGGACTGAAGGCTGGCGACCAGGTTATCATCAATGGCCAGCAGAAAGTTTCTGAAGGAATGAATGTAGATACAGCAAAAAGCGATAACCGATAAAAAAGTGGAGGGAAAAGATATGAATCAAGAGACAAGGCTAGAGACAAACAAACCGGGGGATTCCAAAAAGCCGGAGAGAGACTCCGCCCTTCGCGACCACATCAAGGCACGCATCACCAGGAAGCCCAACCGCATCATCAAGCGCTCGTTCATCGAGTCGGCGATGTGCAACCACAACATCGTGCTGCTTCTGATGGGCATGCTCGTATTTCTTGGCATACTCGGCATCTGCATCATGCCCAAGCAGGAGATGCCGCAATTCACCATCAGGCAGGGTGCCTGCGTAGCCGTATATCCGGGCGCTACATCCGGAGAGGTGGAAGAACGGGTGGCTAAACCGCTGGAGAACTTCATCTTCGGATACAAGGAGGTGAACAAGAAAAAGACCTATACCCAGAGTAAGGACGGCATGCTGATCGTGTTTCTGGAACTCAACGACGACGTGGAGGACCGGGATGCCTTCTGGAGCAAGTTCAAGCATGGCCTGCAGGCCTTCAAGAGCTCCCTTCCTACGGGTGTCCTTGCCCTGCAGGCTGTGGATGACATCGCCGATACCTCTGCCCTGCTCATCACGATGGAAAGCAAGCAGAAAACCTATAGGGAACTGAATACATACATAGACCAGCTGAAGGACAGACTGCGCCGCATTGATGCCATCTCGAACCTGCGAACCTACGGACTGGAAAACGAACAGATAAGCATCTGCCTAGACCAGAACAAACTGGCCAAATACGGCATCGGCCCCTATAAGATTCTGAACGACCTTGCCCTGCAGGGCTTCACCACCGTGAGCGGAAACCTGGAGATGGGCAACCTCAACCTGCCCATCCACATCACCGACTCATACAACAACGAGCGGGATGTGGCAGAACAAATCGTATATTCCGACCCCAAGGGCAACATCGTGCGCCTGAAGGACATCGCACAGATTAAAAGAGAATATCCGAAACTGAATAAATACATCAAGAGCAACGGCAACAAATGCGTGCTCCTATCCATTGAAATGCGACCGGGAAACGACATCGTGAAGATGGGAAGAGACGTACACAAGATGATGGATGATTTTGAACAGTCCCTGCCAGGCGATGTACACATCAATACCATTACCGACCAGAGCAAGGTGGTAAGCGAATCGGTGCTAAACTTCCTGCGCGAGCTGCTCATATCGGTCATCTCCGTCATCATCGTGGTCATCCTGCTCATGCCGCGCCGCGTGGCAGAGGTATCAGCCCTCAGCATCCCTATCACCATCTTCTCGTCGTTGGGCATATTCTATCTTTTCGGCATGGAGCTGAACACCGTTACACTGGCTGCCCTCATCGTAACACTGGGTATGGTGGTGGATGATTCCGTGGTTATCATTGACAACTACATGGAGAAGCTGGGCCATGGCATGTCGCGCTGGCATGCAGCCATCGCCGCTCCTAGAGAGTTCTTCATGTCGGTGCTTTCTGCCACGCTCAGCATCTCGCTCACCTTCTTCCCATTCCTCTTTACCATGCATGGCGACATGGGCGATTTCGTAAAATCATTTCCCTGGGCCATGTTCATCATCCTGAGCATCTCGCTCATGGTTTCGCTGCTGCTCACACCTTATTTACAGTATATGGTGATTCACCAGGGCATCAGCAGCCAGCACAAGCCCAACGCCCGCAAAAAGCCGCTCGACTATCTGCAGATGGGGTACACCTGGTTGCTGAAACGCTGTTTCGCCTTTCCACGCACCACCCTCGCTGTGGGCATCATGCTGGTGAGCACCGGAGCCATCATCTTCGTACATCTTCCGCAGAGAATGATGCCTATCGCCGAGAGAAACCAGTTTGCCGTAGAGTTCTATCTGCCTAGCGGAACCACCGCTGCAAGAACCGCACAGGTGGCAGATTCTATGGCCCACATTCTGCAGCGCGACCCGCAGGTAACAGCCGTAACCACGTTTGTTGGTCAGGGTTCACCCCGTTTCCACACCACCTATGCGCCACAGATTGGCGGTGAGAACTTTGCACAGTTTATCGTGAATACGGTAGATAACGATGCCACAGAAGAGGTACTCGACCGATATGCCGACCGATACTCCAACTATTTTCCCGACTGCTACATCCGCTTCAAGCAGATGGATTACAACAACGCCACCTACCCTATCGAAGTAAGAGTGAGCGGCGACAGCATGGGCGATCTGAAGGCTGCCGCCAGGAAGATAGAAGCCTGCATGCACAAGATAGAAGGCATCAACCTGATTCGTACCAACTACGAAGAGCCCCTGCCTGGCATCAGGGTAACTCCAGATGCTACCGAGGCCAACCGGCTGGGTGTGAACAAGACCATACTCTCTGCCGACCTTGCCATTCATTTTGGCGATGGCATCCCGATGGCCACCCTTTGGGAAGGCGACTATCCGGTGAAGATGGTTCTGAAATCGGAAAACGACAGCGACCTTGCCAATGAATACATCCCCGTGATGGGAGGAACATCGAGCGTTCCACTCCGCCAGCTGGCTAAGATTTCGCCCGACTGGCACGACGGCAGCATCATACGCAGAAACGGCGTGCGTACCATCTCTATCATAGGTGAACCTTTAAGGGGATTCAATGCCAACCGATTGGCCAACGAACTGAAGCAGGAAGTATCCAAACTCCCGCTAGATTCCAGTCTTGATTGGGAGATTGGCGGTATGGCAGAAAAGGATGCCGAAACCCTTCCTCAGGTTACATCGGGCGTGATGATAGCAGCCTTGATCATCTTCTTCATCCTGCTCTTCCATTTCAAGCGCATCAGTCTGGCACTGGTGAATCTCTCGTCCATGTCGCTCTGCATCTTCGGTGCAGCGATAGGCCTTCTGGTTACGGGTTTCGACGTGAGTCTTACCTGCATATTAGGCATTGTGAGCCTGATGGGTATCCTGGTAAGAAACGGCATCATCATGCTCGACTATGCCGAGGAACTGCGCCGCGACAAGGGGTTATCGGTAAAAGAAGCCGCCTTCCAGGCTGGCGAGCGCCGCATGCGCCCTATCTTCCTTACATCGGCAGCCGCCTCGGTAGGCGTACTGCCTATGATGGTAGAGAACAATACGCTGTGGTCGCCAATGGGAGCCGTTATCTTCTTCGGTACGCTTATCTCGATGGTACTCATCGCCACCATCCTGCCTGTGCTCTATTGGCTCGTGTTCGACAAGCACGGCAAGTATAGTTTGAGGAAGCAGTAACCACCCCTGTGTATTAAACACTTCGTTCTCATCGGTTGTGATGCCAATAGGCAGCGGTGCACCCGTTTTCGGGTTCACAAATTGCAAAAATATCACCATGATTGTAGGATAAGGACAGAAAAACTTTGTGCTTTCAAGATTTATTCGTACTTTTGCAGTCAAAAACAGAAAGGGAGGGATGAATGCTGATGCAGAAATCCCTCTTTAAGTATAACAAAAAAGGAGAAAGCCTATGTTCCATATCGCTCAATACTTCCCTATCACAGACCCTACGTTGATATTCTTCGTAGTGCTCCTCATCATCCTCTTTGCCCCTATCATCATGGGTAAACTCCGTATCCCGCACATCATCGGTATGGTGCTGGCAGGTGTGCTCATAGGCAAATACGGACTGAATATTCTGGAGCGCGACTCTTCGTTTGAGCTCTTCGGAAAGGTGGGACTCTATTACATCATGTTCCTCGCTGCACTGGAGATGGATATGGAAGGCATGAAAAAGAACAAGTCGCGACTGCTTATCTATGGCCTGCTCACCTGTTTTATACCGTTCTTCCTCACCTATGGCATGAGCATCTGGCTGCTCCACTACTCTGCCAAGGCTTCCTTCCTGCTGAGCTGCATCATGGCATCCAATACGCTGATTGCCTATCCTATCGTTTCGAGATACGGACTGCAACAGAAACCGAGCGTTACGCTGAGTGTGGGGTCGAGCATGATTTCGCTGCTCATAGCCCTGATAATGCTTGCCGGACTGGTAGCATCGTTCAGCAAGCATGACGGCGTACTGTTCTGGGTATTCTTCACCCTCAAGTTTGCCGCCTATTGTGGCGTGATGATCATACTGATTCCCCGACTTACAAGATGGTTTTTGCGAAGATACAGCGATGCGGTGATGCAGTTTATCTTCGTACTTTCAATGCTCTTTATGAGTGCGGCACTTTCGCAGATAGTGGGCATTGAGGGCGTTTTCGGTGCTTTCTTCGCCGGTCTGATATTAAACAGATATATTCCGCATGTTTCGCCACTGATGAACCGCCTCGAGTTTATCGGCAATGCCCTCTTCATTCCTTATTTCCTGATAGGTGTGGGCATGCTAATCAATATCAATCTGCTGTTTCAGGGCAGTCATATTCTATGGGTGGTGTTCTGCATCGCCTTCTTCGGAACCCTGGGCAAAGCCATCGCAGCCTATATCGCCTGTCTGGGTTTCCGATTGCCACTTTCTTCGGGTCACATGATGTTCGGACTCACTTCGGCTCATGCTGCCGGAAGTATCGCCATGGTGATGGTGGGTATGCATCTGCTCGTAGCACCGGGCACTTATCTTGTAAACGATGATATGCTCAATGGTGTGGTTATGATGATTCTGATTACCTGCATCATCTCATCCATCCTTACCGACCGGTCTTCGCAGAAGATTATCCTGAGAGACAAGGAACTGCCTGATGCAGAAGACGACAAGAAGGTGAGCGATGAGAAGATTCTGGTTCCGGTGAAATATCCTGAATATGCCGACAACCTGATGAGTCTGGCGTTTCTGGTGAGAAACCAGAAACTGAACAGGGGCCTCATCTGCCTGAATGTGGTATATGAAGACAAGGACATGCGATACAACCAGGAACAGGGAAGACGGATTCTGGAACATTGCAGTCAGCTGGCTGCAGCCACCGATGTGATGACGCAGACCCAGGTTCGTATTGCAGCCAACATCGCCAACGGCATCAAGCATGCCTTCAACGAGTTCCAATGTTCTGAGATTATCATCGGAATGCACATGCATCCTGAGGTTTCGCCGAAGTTCTGGGGAGAATTCCACCAGAGTCTCTTCAACGGATTGAGCCGACAGATTATCATGGCACGCATCAGACAGCCATTGAATACATTGAGAAGAATACAGGTAGCCGTACCTTCGAGAGCAGAGTTCGAGCCGGGTTTCTACCGCTGGCTGGAACGCCTTGCCCGACTTGCCGGCAACCTAGACTGCCGCATCCAGTTTCATGGCAGAGAAGAGAGTCTGGCGCTCATCAATGAATATATCAAGAACCGGCATCCGGAAGTGCGTGCTGATTATACCCAGATGATTCACTGGAACGAGTTGCCGCAGCTGGCTTCGCAGATATCTCCAGACCACATGTTCGTGGTAATAACCGCCCGTAAGGGAACCGTATCTTACAAGACTGCACTGGAGCGTCTGCCGGAGGAAATCACGAAATACTTCTCAGGTACCAACCTGATGATTATCTTCCCCGACCAGCATGGTGATTCCTACGGTGACCAGCTTACCTTCGCTGAGCCTCAGCATCAGGAAGAGATCAGTGCTTACGAATCATTCCTGCAATGGTTTAAAAAGAAATGCAGGAAATAAAGAGAAAACAAAGGATACTACTAAAAAAGGTCGCCAAAATGCTGGCGACCTTTTTTAGTATATAAACATTCAAAACGATTCGGATTAATCAAATCGATTCGAATGATTTATTTCTTCTTACAATCGTCTTTCAGGGGAAACTTACTAAGCATAGTCAAATGTTAAAAAACGCCCTAATTACGAAGAATTCCACAACAAAAGCCTTTAATATCAATCTTTTTCCTTACCTTTGTGTTCTATATTTGGCAATTCTTAAAAAGAAAAGTCAATCGGTTTTTCATCTAACCTCTGGATATAACATTGGAAGATAAAATCAAACAGCCTTTAACGGCTAATGCTTCATTGTATAATGGGCAACCTACCGACACAGGTTCATCGTGTCCAAGTGCAAGACTTACCTCTTGTACGCCCCCCATCTCAAAGAACAAAGGTGGGGTGTCGGTAGAGAATGTGCCATCCGGAAACAAGCAATGGTTTGTATTAAGAGTTTCTTATGGGCGTATTATCAAGGCAAAAGCATTCGTTGAGGCTAAAGGATTGGAATGTTATGTTCCTTTGCGATATAAAGAGGTAAGAAAGCAAGGAAAGAAGCGAATCATCACGGAGCCTCTTCTCCCCTCTTTTCTCTTTGTTCATGCATCAGCAGAGCAAGTTGATTCTCTTTTGCAAGATAAGAACATCAAGGCTTTTGAAAATAGAGCTTTGTTGAGTTACTATTACGACCACACTTCACATTGTGAAAATGCGCCAACCAAGAATCCTCCTCTTATCATTGCCGATACAGCTATGGATAATTTCATCCGTTTAACCTCCATACATAATCCTCACATCATCCCTGTTACTTCGGATAATATCAAATATAAGTTAGGAGATGAAGTAGTGATTACAGAGGGTGAGTTTAAGGATATACATGGTAGAGTGGCAAGGATTGCTGGGCAACAGAGAGTGGTCGTGGAAATATTCGAAGGGTGTTTAGTTGCATCTGCATACATTCCAACATCAGCTTTGTCTATTTCAAAATAATATAAACTCACAACAAACATGTATGCTTATAAAATTGCGATAATCGGAGTCGGATATGTAGGATTTCCATTACTGGAAGCTTTTAGCATTAATAAGGAAAATGAAGTAAGAGGCTATGATATTTCTGAGGAAAGAATTAATACAGTTCGTCAGAAATTAGTAAACTCTGATATTCGATTACTTTTAACATCAAATATTAACGAGATTGCATCCTCAAATGTTTATATAGTTACAGTACCGACTCCGATTGATAAAAACGACAGACCTGATTTGACTTGTTTGTCAGATGTATGTTTATTATAAAGTAGACGTATATGATTCCTTAGTAAACAAAAATGCAGCAGAAAAAATGTATGGTATTCATTTGGTCACGAAGGAAGAGTATACACATTGTCACTATATAGGTATTTTGGAAGCTGTACCCCATGATGCTTTTCAGAATCTGAATATAGATAATTCTATTTCAAATTTAACTCTTAAAATTGAACAATTATTATGATTATACAGAAAAATAATAATTCAGTAAGATCAAATATTCGTCATGATTCAGATATTGCTAAAATCAAGGAATACTATGACAGGCATGGTTGTTTTCCTATCTTTCGGCAGGTATTAATTGAAACACGTACAGATTGTAATAATCATTGTAAGTTCTGTCCGCATGCTTTCAATAAAAAGACTTTAGAAATTATGTCATGGGAGTGCTACAAAAAAATTATAGATCAACTCTCAGATATAAATTATAATGGAAGAATAGCACTCATGCTTTCAAACGAGCCATTATTAGAAGATAGGATGGAAGACATGATTGTTTATGCACGTCAAAAATCACCTCGTTTCTTTCTTGACATGACAACAAATGGTACTTTATTAACAGTTGATAGACTCGACAAATTCTTCAAACTTGGTTTGGATAATATTAACATCAATGATTATCGAGGTGATAGGGACAAATATCCTGAAAAATGGTCAAAGTATATTGAACCTATCTACTCTGCATATTGGAACAATCCTAAGGTGTCTTTTCAAAAAAGAAGAACGGATGAGGTTTTACCAAACTATGCCGGTAACATACCGCAAGAGTTTAATCCTGGTGACTTCGGTTTTTGCAATTATCCATTCCGTAAGATTACTATAGGGTACTCAGGAAATATTTTACTATGTTGCGATGACTTTTTGTATGATACTTGTTTTGGGAATGTCATGACTGATAATCTTTTAGATTGTTGGAATAATTCGGAAATGGAAAAGATAAAATTATCTCTTCTTGATGGGAAACGTATCTCAATATGCGCTCGTTGCAATGATTTCCAAGATTATGATATTTATTAGATTATTATGATATTAAATAAAGAACAGTTTGATGCTTTCTCTATGGAGATAGCAACATTCGGGAATATACCAATTAGTAGTCAATATTGCGGTATTGGCTGTGTTTTCTGTAAAGTTCATACAGATTCATATTTAGGACATTATCCGCGGATTCCGCAAATTGATGAAGATGATTTACTGAAAGGATTTGAGTATATCAATCCAAAGGTAAATTATGTTCGTCTTGGAGCAGGTGTGTTAGTTGCACCACACACAGATCCCTTTCTTCATCCCAAAATATATAAATTCATAAAAATGGCATCAGAGTATTTTCCAGAAAAGAAAATAACAACTGTAACAACTGGTGCCTATATAAATGAAGATAAAGTGGATTTTTTGAACAGTATCCCTAATTATGGAATTGACTTGTCTCTAATTACGATGCAGGAGCAGAGAGAAGCCATTATACCAAGGTCAGCACGTGAGCGAACTATGTTCTTATTAAAATATGGACCTGTTAACAAATGTACATTAATGTTCACAGGTAATATAGATGAATTAAAAAGAGATTTGGACCTGCTTTATAGCCTAGGTATTGACCAAAAAGCTAAGCAGATTCTGGTTCGCCGTATAGAGCATACTTCTACATCACAACAACGACTTAAAGGGTTGTCACAATCTAGCATTGATGGATACGAAAAGTGCATTGAGTGGTTAAGTGTAAATTATCCTAAAGTAGTGTTTACTGTGCCTGAATTGAAAGACTGTTTCAGAGGAGGAAATAATGAGTATTTTATAGAGGCAGAAGAGCATATAGCAAGACAGAAGAAAATTATTTCGCAATTACCTAAGGATGTATCTATTAATCTAATATGTCCAGTCTCTGGATATGATTATTTTACTAAAGCATTCAAAGATTACCCTAATGTTCAAACAAACCTTGTGAAGAACCATCTCTATGGTGGCTCTGTTACAGTTGCAGGGCTTCTGAATCATGGCGACATCATAGAACAATTCCATCCTAAGAGAAATGACGTTATGTTCCTTCCTGAAGAAATGTACAACTCAGAAGGAAGAGACCTGAAAGGTGAAAAGATGGAAGTATTAGAGCAATACTATAACGCAAAGATTTATTTGACATGAGCAATACAATATATTGGGATAAATTAAGAATATTGGTCACCAATAGCTGCAACTATCGATGCCCTTTTTGTCATAATGAAGGACAGGTTTCTCGTAAAACCATCAAAACGATGGATTTTGACAAATTCAAAATCCTCATAGATGCTGTAAAGGATGAGGGGATTTCTGAAATTTGCTTTAGTGGAGGTGAACCCTTCCTTGATAAAAACCTCATTGAGATGATTAGATATGCATATAGAAATGCAGAATGGGAAGTATGCTGTGCCTCCAATCTGTCTCTGATAACTAAAGAACAAGTTCAGCAATTAGCGGATATTCCTTTAAAATTTAACATCCAGTTTCCCTATACAAAAGCTAAGAAGTTTCATCAAAGCACTGGTAATGGTTTTATAGATAAAATCATAACAAATATACGAATGGTTCGTAATGCCGGATTGGAAGTTGGATTAAACTGTGTTATCCAAAATGATATTGAGGCAGATGTTAGGGATATGGTAGAATTTGCTCTTCAAGAAGAACTTCCACTCAAACTTTTACCACAAATAGGTCTCACAGGAAGCAAGGATTTTAAGACATTTGTATTTCCAATACTTAAAGAATATGTCGTTAGTTGTATAGATAAAGGAACTGGAGCTATTAGATGGCTGCTGAAAAAAGGAGATAAGCAAACTTCTGTACTCTACATCGACTCACCATGTTTTACTCAAGATATAGATAGCTGCCGAAATTACTCAGAGATTAGAATACTACCAGACATGAGTCTGCAACCATGTATTCTGCGTTCTTCTGGAACAAAGATATTGGATTTGTCAAAAGGAGAAGAAAGTATCAAACAACAATTCAGAGAAGCATGGAAGAGCTTGAAGAACTGCTAAAAAAATACAATCTTGATCATCTAGATGATCTTATTGTTTCTCCATGGAGTGAGCAGTATTGTATTACACCATTCCCTAAATATTGGCAAATTACATATCAAATAATGAGTAGAATACCCTCTAATAAGAGAGTAGTTGAAATAGGCTGCGGACAAGGTGATGTGACTGCAATATTTTGTCAACTTGGATTTTCAAGAGTTTCATCTTATGAAAAAGACCCATTACTAGCAGTAAATGCCAAACGTCGATTAAATGATTTGTTTGGAAGAGAAAATATTGTTTCTTTGGGAGAATATCCTGCGAAATGCCATATAGAATGTGATGTGCTTGTATTGGTTAATTGTGTGTACGATGAACTTGTAGATAGTAAAGTTGGCTATAAAAAAATATTGAAGGATTTTTATAAACATGCTGGTAATCCCCAATACTTTATAATGGAAGTTATAGATAGTTCGTATACAATTGAAGATGAAGTATTTCCAAAGTACCTTCGCTTGTCCCATAAAGATGTAGATGAAATGTTTCCAAACTTTCAAATTAAATCATGGCAGACATATAAATATCCTCAAAATAAGAAAAGTAAAACATTATATTTGATAGAAAAGAAATGAACATACTTATTGTTACATCAGAAATAGGACTCGATGGAGGCGGTATGGCATTAGCTTGCAAGCGAGTTGTGGATATTCTAAGGAAGGAACATAATGTGATAGTTTTGTCTTCCACAGAAAATCCTATATATACCGTAAAAGGAGGGATGAACCCGAATACAGAGAATGGCATTCGAAAGGAATACAAACTCAAGCATGATAGTTTAGTATATAAACATGCTGATGTTGTTATTGCTTTTGGTGGAAGATTCAATGGGTATTACGGTGCAATGCTTGCGGAGAAGTTAGGTAAACGGTTTATATTAGCTCTTCGCGGTAGTGACATAAATATTGTAAAATGGTCTATTGATGACACTTGGTATCTTCGAGAAGCCACAACTAGAGCGAGTAAGATTGTATGCCTTTCAAAGGAAATGATTCGTAATGTTATAAGTCTTTGTCCTGAAGCAAATGGAAAAACAATTATCATTCCAAATGAGTATGAAGGTGATTATGTGAAAATCAATTTTCACAACCTAAATGATAAGATTGTCATAGGAACAGCAGCCTCTCATTTGAATGAGAAAAAAGGCATAGGTAATCTTATCTTTATGCTTAAAAAGTTTAGAGAAATTTCAGAAACAGACATCTGTTTGGATTTAGTTGGAGAAATCGACAGTGACTTGCTTGAAAATTACCAGAATGAAGTCAAAGCACATAATCTTGGAAATAATATAAGATTTCTAGGTTATCAACCACGTGAGATTTTAAAAGATACCATGAAAGATTGGGATTTCTACATTCAGGCTTCAGTGTGTGAAGGTCATCCCAACGCTATCAGTGAAAGCCTTCAGTGTGGAACCGGGTTTATCAGTAGCAAAACAGGATTTATAGCAGAAACGCTACAGGAGCAATTTGCCGAGTTCTTTTTTGAGGATTTCACTCCTGACGTTATGGCAAACAATTTGAAAGCATTATGTTGCATGCCAAACTTGGCCGAGCGTTATCAAGAAGCTATAGGTGTTATCAGAAGTAACTGTGCCAAGGAATATATAGCACAAAAGTGGCTTGGGATGTTGTCGTATAACAAAACTCCTAAAAATGAAATAGAAGTCGAGAGCATTGTGTGTGTAGGTCTTCATGATGTTATGGGGGACATTCATGATAGTATAACTACTCCAACAAACGTTTTTCGAGATTTCGTTGGATATATTGCAGAAAAGGGATATGGAATATGTTCCATGCATGACTATTTGTCAAAGAGTAAAGAAGAAAGAAAAAAGTGGATTGTATGTACATTTGATGATGGCTATAAGAGCCTAACTAATGATGCGCTAGAAATATTAAAGAAGCAGGGATTTACAGCAACTGTCTTTGTTTGCACTGGTCTCATCGGAAAGGATAATTCCTGGAATAACAAGGACGCAATCTTACGAGAGCATCTTGACATAAACGCCATTAACCTTCTTATAAAAGAAGGATGGGAGGTGGCATCACATGGCGTTTTCCACAAAAATCTTCTCAAACTAAGTGATGTAGAAATTGAATATGAGCTATTAGAATCAAAGAAAGCTTTGAATGAAATAGTCGGATATTGTGATACATATGCCTATCCTTATGGCGCTTATAACAAATTTATTCGCCGCTGTGTTGAAAAATATTATAAGTACGCATTCACAGTTGACCAAGGTGGAACATCAATGGTTGTTGACAAACATCAGTTAAAGAGATATTCTATTACGGAAATTTATAAAATGCTTAAAAAACAATGAAAAAAATATTGGGAATATTTAGAGGATTTCCAGGATTAGGCCGTGTTGTTTCCGGAGTTTCACTTCTTGAAACGCTGAGGGACGAGTATGGCTGTTGCATTGAAATTATTTCCTATCTCCAAGGTAATCGCTATCTTGAACTAAAAGGATATGAAAACCTGCATGAAGTGGTACCAATGGACTATTGCTCTATTGGGTTACTTCCCACAAATGTTACTGGAGCTTATATTCATGAAAAAATACGATGCTTCCAACCTGACATTGTAATAATAGATGGTGAGCCATTGATAATCCAGGCATTAAAAATCTCATATCCTAAACTAAAGATTGTAGCATTGCTAAACCCTGCAGACATAGAAAATGAACAGAATGATCAGGATGCTATGCGCTATTTTAATGCTATGTATTCTCTTTCCGACTTGGCAATAGTTCATGGGTTAAGAAGTGTTTCAAATACCGGAAACTATAAGAAATTAGTATCTGTGAACACTATTCTGAGAAAGGAAATACTAGATGTCAATATCAATAGTACAAACAATATATATTGCTTGTTAGGTGGAGGTACAGTTAATGTTGGATATTCCTTTTCTGAATCAACGATTCAAATAGCTAAATTATGCATGGATGCATCTGAGTATCTAAAAGAATACAATATGAATATCGTTTGCTCATCGAAGAATATCTATGATGCTCTCAATGAATTCAAGCATGGGAAAAACACTATACTCCATGATAAAATACTTGATATACATGAGTATTATTCAAAAGCAGGGCTCATTATTACAAGATCTGGAAGGAACACTTTAAGCGAATTGGCATATTTGGGTATACCAGCATTGTCCTTTCTGTCTGGCTGTCAATATAGAAAAGCAGAACAGAAACAAAATCTGGACGCTTTAAGAGTACACAATATCAAACCGATTTCTCTCAGCATTCAGCCAAAAGAATTGGCTGAACAAATCAAAGAAACGGCGAGCACTAAGTGCCAACGAGTTTTTTTTGCTCCAGGAAATCAACAAGCAATACAAGAAATCCAGAATTTATAGTTATGAATATGAAAAAGGTAATGCTATTTGCATATGACGGTACTGGACTCGGACACCTTATGAGGTTAATAAAGATCGCATGGGGACTATCCAAAGAATGCCAAGTGATAGTAGTGTCTGGGCATAAGGCTATGCCTGATATTATACCAGAAGGTATTCAATACTATCTTCTTCCAAATTTCAGCGAGTTACGAGAAGAAAACTGTTACACCAATGAGCAAACTAACAGAATCAGAATTAAAATATTGGAAAAATTGATTCTGGATTTTATGCCAGATGTGTTTGTTACGGATTATCTACCTCTTGGGAAACGTTGCGAACTCGCAAGAATAATTACAGGCTATAACTGCCTTAAATATTTTGTACTTAGAAGTGATATAGGTGGAGATAGACTTACTCATGAGGATGTATTCTCTACAAGAAACATTGCAATTCTCAAGAGGTACTACCATAGGATACTATTAGCTAGCGATCCAGTAGTCACTTCTGCAGAAGTGTACTCATGGCTTCCTACAGAAATCCTTAATAAGATTGTATATATTGGTTGTGTCACGTATCCGGTGTCAGCAAAACAGATAATTGAAACACGTTTTGCATATCTAGCAGGACATACAAAAAAATGGATGGTATGTTCGGCTGGTGGAGGAAGAATAAGTCAAGAGTTCTCTAGGAAATGTATTGAATTGGCTAAAGACAAAAGATTCGCAGATTGGAAGATTGATATTATCCTAGGTAATTATTCACAACTTCAATGGCCATATGGTCAAACAGAAATATACAGTAAAAAGAATGTAACTATTCATAGAAAACTGAAAGATTTATATTTGCTTCATGCTTCTGCAGACTGTGTAATATGTTCTGGAGGCTATAATTCTTTGGTAGAATCTATGCAAGGAAAAGACAAAAACGTATTTGCCTATTCAGTCATGGACTTTGCTGTTGAAGAAGAACAGGTTCATAATATTAGAAATTTCGGGAAATATTATCCAATTACAGAAATTACATCTCTTGAATCAATGGAGGATTTAATCTTCAGTAAGATGTTCTGCTTTCAGACTAAAAAGAATTTTAGACTTAATCTAAATGGTATTGAAAATGCAAAACGTCTAATAATTCAGGATTTAAACCATTTTTATCAACCTAAGAATATAGCAAAATGAAAATTATACATATGTCTGACTTGCATCTTTCAGCAGATGGTGCACTTGTATGGGAAGAGGACTGTAGAAGGAAATTTCTCACTGCAATAAAACAAATAAAAATGATGCGAGATGTAGATGCTATAATCGTATCGGGAGATATATCTAATGATGGTAGTTTGAATTCATATTATTTTGCAGATCGGGTATTCTCAGAGTTGAGTATACCAACCTATTGGTGTGTAGGAAATCATGATAATCTCAGTGTTATGTTTACTACGTTTAAACCAAAATTTTGCCATTTGAGTGATCAAGCACTGTTAGGTGGTTGGAGATTTTACTTTGTAAATTCTGTTGCAAGGGATAATGATGATCCAAACTCTAATCGTTCCAAAGGTATTGTGACGATGAATGTAAGAAACGAACTGGATGGACTGCTGTCGAAGAATCCTGAACCATCAATTGTCGTATTGCACCATCCTTCGTTAGAAATCGGAGGATGGCAAGATAATAAGATACTCAAAGACCGTGAAACATTTAGGGAGATGCTTTGTTGTCATAAGAATGTTAAATTAGTCCTTTCGGGACATGTTCACACATTCTTTGTAAAGAGAGATAAAAATATTCTTTATAGTACAGCATCAGGCATTGGATTTGCTTTCTCTACAAAACTCCCAAAATATGAAATCAAACAAGGGCAAGAAGGCTTTAGTTGCATTTTTTTAAACAAGAAGGATATTTTTATAGAAAACCTTAATTCCGCAACACTTTGATTTAACTTTATTTATAAGTTCCTGAGCAACAA
>USSA01000039.1 GCA_900557255.1 uncultured Prevotella sp. | reverse complement strand
TAGAGCAACAGACTCATAATCTGGAGGTCCTAGGTTCAAGCCCTAGCTGGTCCACGCTTCTATTACAGCGACTTACGAGCAATCGTAGGCCGCTATTTTTCTTTTTGCACAGAACTTATCCAGCAAGAAAAAGAGGCCAACTGGGGCTTTTGCAACCAAGTTGCAGAAACCTTTTCGTAATTTTGCAACCGAAATAGAAAAAGGAACTGAATGTTCCTGATTATATAGAACTAAAAGTATTGCAAAATTATGGAAGAAATGAAACATTCTCACGAACATCATCATGAATGCCATTGTGAAAATTCTCACGAACATCATCATGAGCACAATCATGACTGCTCATGCGGCACAGAAGAACATGAGCACCAGGGGTGCGGTTGCCACCACCATCACCATGAAGAAGGCGGTTTGAAATCCAAACTCTTTCTGATAGGAGCAACCATCATCCTCCTGATTATTGCTGTTTTCATCGAAAAGGAATACAGTCTGGCTACCTGGCAGTTGCTCCTCGTCTATCTAATTCCTTATTTATTAATAGGACACGAGACGCTGGGCGAAGCTGCAGAAGGTATTGCCAAGGGCGATATGTTTAACGAAAACTTTCTGATGGCTATTGCAACCATCGGAGCACTTTGCATCGGATTCTTCCCAGGATCAGATACAGAATTCCCGGAGGCAGTCTTTGTGATGCTCTTCTTTCAGGTGGGCGAACTCTTCGAAGGATATGCGGAAGGAAAGAGCCGCGACAGTATTTCGCATCTGATGAATATTAGACCGGATGTAGCGAATGTTGAAAGAAACGGAAAAGTAGAGTCGGTTTCGCCGGAAGACGTCAAGACAGGAGAAACTATCGTAATCCGTCCGGGAGAGAAAGTTCCATTGGATGGTATTGTTGTAGAGGGAAGCTCAGCCTTGAATACAATTGCCCTGACAGGTGAGAGTATACCACGGGATTTGAATGAAGGCGATACTATCATGTCCGGTTGCATCAACCTTTCAGGAGTAGTTCGTGTACGCACTACCAAGAGTTTTGGCGAGAGTACCGTGTCCAAGATTATTGCGCTGGTAGAGAGTGCAGACAAGAACAAGTCGAAGAGCGAGGCCTTCATCACCCGTTTCGCCCGAGTCTATACTCCTATCGTTGTTTTCGCAGCCATTGCCCTGGCGGTTATTCCTCCATTCCTGGCAGCAACAGGAATCGTAGGTGAAGGAACCTTTGGCGAGAACTTCCCATTATGGCTCAACCGCGCCTTGATATTCCTGGTAGTTTCCTGTCCTTGCGCCCTGGTCATCAGCGTGCCCCTCACCTTCTTTGGCGGCATCGGCGGAGCATCCCGGAATGGTATTCTCATCAAGGGCAGCAACTATATGGATGCTTTAGCCAAGGTGGGAACCGTTGTGTTCGACAAGACCGGAACTCTGACCCACGGAGAGTTTGCCGTGGCAGCTGTTCATGCTGATGATTCCTGCCCAGACCATTCATCCCACGATGCAGATAATGCGCATATTGGCGAATATTCTGACAAGGAGAAGATTCTGCTGCATTTGGCGGCTCATGCTGAACATTTCACTACCCACCCTATCGGTGCAGCCCTGCGAACTGCCTTCCCGCAAGAAGCAACGGATGGCTGCGAGGTGACCGATGTAGAGGAAATTGCAGGACAGGGTATCCGTGCCAAAGTGAACGGAAAGGTGGTTTGCGTGGGCAACAAGAAGATGATGGAAAACATCGGTGCAAAATGGCACGACTGCAACCAGGTGGGAACCATTATCCACGTCGCCATTGATGGCAAGTACGCAGGACATATTGTGATCAACGACACCCTTAAGGGAGGAAGCGCCCATGCCATCAGAGAGCTGAAAGAACTTGGAGTAGAGAAAACGGTAATGCTGACGGGTGACCGCAGAGAAGTGGGAGAAGATGTTGCCCACAAACTGGGACTGGACGAGTGCCGCGCAGAACTGCTGCCAACCGATAAGGTTTCGCATGTAGAACAACTGCTGAAGACAAAACCGGCAGGCAAGACACTCGCTTATGTAGGCGATGGCATCAACGATGCCCCTGTATTGAAGCGTGCCGATGTAGGCATTGCCATGGGCGGACTGGGTAGCGATGCAGCCATCGAAGCTGCCGATGTGGTACTGATGGATGACGACCCTAGAAAGATAGCCCTTGCCGTGAAGATAGCCAGAAGAACCATTCATATCGCTCACGAGAACGTGATATTTGCCATCGGAGTAAAGGTTGCCGTACTGATTCTCGCCACCATTGGTCTCGGCACCATGTGGATGGCTGTCTTTGCCGATGTAGGTGTTACGGTACTGGCTGTATTGAACGCCATGAGAAGTTTGGGTAAAAATCGTCTTTTTTATCGTTAAATACCAAAATAAGTTGTATCTTTGCAGCCGAATTCTAATATACAATACTGAATGGTTATGTATAAAAAAGACATTTTGATTATGAATAAGATTATCAAACTCATCTTCGTGCTCTGCTGCTTCTGCGGCATTGCACAGGCTCAGCCTCAACGCCCTAAGCTCGTTGTAGGCATCGTTATCGACCAGATGCGATGGGATTATCTCTATCGCTACTACGCCCGCTACGGCGAAGGCGGATTTAAGAGAATGCTCGGAGAAGGATTCAGCGTAGAAAATTGCAAGATTCCTTATATCCCTTCGGTTACAGCCATCGGTCACTCTTCTATCTGGACCGGTTCCGTTCCTTCCATCCACGGAATTGCAGGAAACAACTTCGTGAAAGATGGAAAAGTAGTGTATTGTACTGCCGACGATACCGTCAACCCGGTAGGTTCTGACAGCAAGGCTGGCAAGATGTCGCCTCGCAATCTGTGGGTAACCACCATCGGTGATGAACTCCGTCTGGCTACCAACAACCGCTCTAAGGTGATTGGTGTAGCCTTGAAAGACAGAGCATCCATCCTCCCTGCGGGCCATCACGCCAATGGCGCTTTCTGGTTTGATGACAAGTCGGGCAAGTTCATCACCAGTACTTTCTATATGGATAAGTTGCCTGAGTGGGTGAACAAGTTCAACAAGCAGAAACTCCCAAATAAGTATCTTTCACAGAAATGGGAGACGCTCTACCCTATCGATTCCTATAAGGAGAGCACCAGCGATGACAACAACTACGAGAATGGAATTGTTGAAGGCGAAAAGGCAGTATTGCCACTCGACCTGCCTACCTTATATAAAAAGCATGGTTACAAGATTCTCCGCAGTACCCCATTCGGCTGCAACCTGACTTTCGATATTGCCAAGGCTGCCATCGTGGGTGAGAACCTGGGTAGAAACACAGATACTGACCTGCTGACCATCAGCTGCTCCAGTACCGATTACATCGGTCATCAGGTGGGCGTGAACGCCATAGAAACAGAAGATTGCTACCTCCGCCTGGACAAGGCTCTTGCTGATTTCTTCGCTTATCTCGACCAGACCGTGGGCAAGGGAAATTATCTCACCTTCCTCACCGCCGACCATGGAGGCGTAAACAACGCAACCTTCCTGCAAGACCAGCGAATCCCTGCCGGCATCTGGAACAAGAAGGGAATGATGGAAGAACTGAACCAGATATTGAAGACGAAGTTCAATACCGACAAGAATCTCGTGAAGACCATCATGAACAATCAGGTATTCTTCAACACAGACATCATCGAAGAACTCGGTCTGGATTATACAGCCATCAAGCAGGTGGTAGTAGACAGACTGAAGAAGGACAAGGACGTGCACTATGCCTTCGACATGGAGAAGACCTCTATCGAGAGCATCCCTGAAGAGCTGAAGTTCCGCGCCATTAACGGTTATAACCGCGAGCGCAGCGGAGGTGTTCAGATTGTACTGAAACCAGGTCACTACGATTATTACAGCAGCAAGGGAACTACCCACGGAGCATGGAATCCATACGATATCCATATTCCTTGCCTGTTTATGGGTTGGGGCATCCAGCACGGCGAGAGTGCCCAGCCTCACTATATGACAGATATTGCCGCTACCGTTTGTGCGATGCTGCATATTCAGGCACCTAACGGCTGCATCGGCACACCGATATTCTAATAAAAAGCAAAAAGCCAGATAATAACAAAGGCTAGGTTCACGATTCCGGGAACCTAGCCTTTATTTTTTATTCAAAAGAAGATGTTCTTCTATTCCGAGAAGAACATCTCTTATTCTTCGTTCATAATCTTCATATATTCCTCGTAAGAAATATATCTGCCACCCATCGATTTGAGATGAGGAGTCTCCAACTGACAATCTATCATCTTTCCACCGTGCTCCTGCAAGTATCTGGCAAGAAAGATGAGGGCAATCTTAGAAGCTGACGGAACCCTAGAGAACATGCTTTCTCCTATAAAAACCTTGCCGATGGTGACACCATAAAGTCCACCCACCAGTTCATCGGTTTCATTATCCCATACCTCTACGCTCGCCGCAAAGCCCTGCTCATGGAGGGCAGTAAATGCTTGGATGATGTTCTCGCCCAGCCATGCTCCATCTTCCCAATACCGTCCGTTGGTCTTGCTGCATCCCCGTATCACGCCATCGAAATCTTCGTTGATTCCAATACTGTATCTGCCCTTTCTCATCAGGGTACGCATGGAATGACTGATGTGGATTTCATCAGGGAAGATGACGAAACGTTTCATCGGACAGAACCAGAGTATTTCAGGCTGGTCACGGAAACTATACCAGGGAAAGATGCCATTGCTATAAGCCAGCAACAGGCGGTCGATACTCAAATCACCACCAATCGCAAAGCATCCATCCTCATCGCCATAATGCGGATCGGGAAAGTAAATCTCGTCCGCAGTATCATCTATCTGTAATATCATACGCTTATCTTTTATCAAGAAATTCTTGACTAGACTTTCATTCTAATAATTAATCACCAGTTCCTTTCCGTCAAAGTCGACATGAGCCTTTCCACCCTTCTTGAGTTTGCCGAAGAGCAGCGCCTTCATCAGGATCGGTTTCAGGCGGTTACCGATGACACGGTCCATCTCGCGGGCACCATATTCCTTGGTAAAGCCCCATTTCAGCAACTGTTCACGCGCAGCATCGGTTAACGTTACGGTAACTCCCTTTGCTGCCAGTTTCGCATCGAGTTGACGAAGTTTCTTGGCAAGAATCAGTTCTGCCATGTGCTTATCCATATCGTTGAACACCACCATGTCGGAAAGTCGGTTGATAAACTCAGGCTTGAAAGTCTTCTTCACCTGTGCCAGCATCGCTTCGCCACGACTTACGTTTCCATTGAAACCTACGCTAGCCCGTGAAGCATATTGTGCTCCGGCATTTGAGGTCATGATGAGAATCACGTTACGGAAATCAGCCTTCTGGCCCTTGTTATCAGTCAGACGGGCATAGTCCATTACCTGGAGCAGGATGTTGTAGATATCGCTATGCGCCTTTTCTATCTCATCGAGCAGGAGTACACAGTTTGGCGTCTTGCGGATGGCATCGGTCAGAAGTCCTCCATCCTCATAACCCACGTATCCGGCTGGCGAACCGATGAGTTTTGCCACGGTATGCTTCTCGGTATATTCACTCATATCGAAGCGTACCAGTTCGATGCCGAGTTCCTTGGCCAACTGCCGTGCCACCTCGGTTTTTCCTACTCCGGTAGGTCCCACGAAGAGGAGCGAAGCCAATGGTTTGTCATCATCTGTCAATCCCGCCTTTGCCATCATCACAGCCTCAACCACCTTGTCTACAGCCTTGTCCTGACCGTAAATCTTGTCGAGTATGCGCTGGCGGAGCGTAGCCAGAGCATCGTTATTCTCATCTTTCATCGCAGCCGCATCAATCTTGCAGACTTTAATCAGAATCTGCTGGATGATAGACTTGGTAACATAAGAGCGCTGGCGAGATTCTACCGGATGCACCTCCAGATAAGCACCCGCCTCATCCATCAGGTCGATGGCCTTGTCTGGCAGACAGCGGTTGCTGATATATTTGGCGCTGGCACGGACGGCATATTCCAGGGCGTCCTTGCGATAGGTTACATTGTGGAACTTGTTGTATTTATACTGCAAGCCCTCCAATATCTTGATAGCCTCCTCCTCGGTAGGTTCCTTGATATCTATCTGCTGGAACCGGCGCACGATGCCCTTGCTCTGAGCCATGTAACGGTTATATTCCTCGTAGGTAGTAGAACCGATGAAACGGATATCACCTGCCTCCAGATATTGCTTCAGCATATTGGATGCATCAGGTCCGCCATCTGAGCCGCGACCGGCACCTATCATATTATGAATCTCATCGATGTAGATAATGGTATTGCCTTCCTTCACGGCTCCCTCCATCACCATTTTGATACGTTTCTCGAAGTCGCCGCGATATTGGGCACCGGCAAGCATCTGTCCCATATCCATGCCGTAGATGCGAGCCCCCTTGAGGCGTTCAGGAACCTGGTTTTCGTTGATGAGTTTGGCGAGACCATAGACCAGAGCTGTCTTGCCGACTCCGGCTTCTCCGATGTGGAGCGGATTGTTCTTCTCGGCACGGCAGAGCACCTGGATGGTTCTGTCCAGTTCCTGTTCTCTTCCGATGAGCGGATTGTGCTCTTCTACCTTGTCAGAAATACAGGTAACCAACTGATGCCAATCCTGTACAACCTGTCTTCTGCCTTCTTCCTCGTCGTCGTCATACTCGTTGGCATAATCGTCATCATCAAAGTCTGCTCCCATGCCCATGCCAGCCTCTCCAGTATCTTCTCCAATAGGATAATAACTGTCAACGCTCGCCAGAAACTCGCCCTGCCGGTCGCCCACATTCTTGCACAGCAGGAAAGCGGCTTCTGAATTCTGCAAGCCAAACATCGCCTGCACAAAATGGGGTACATTCACCAGCTGTCTGTCGGCAGCAGCAGCCAGGGCGCACGCCGTTCCAAACATGGTTTTGAAGAGCGATGACGGCTCTGGCAGATACTTGATGGTTTCAGGCACACGCTCCTGCTTGGCGAGCCATCCCACCAAGTCTTCGTGCATCTTGAGGCTGTCTACGCCTTCTTCCTGCAGCGCCTGACAGAATGCATACTGCCTTAGCAACGCCAGCAGCATGTGCTCGGGCATCACGAACTCGTGGTCGAAGAACCGGGCTTGCTTCATGGCATCGTCCATCAGAACACTCATATATCGGGTCAATCCCATACTGTCCATTCTATTTTTTCCTTTCTTTTTCTTAGCATATATTGGGGATATTTCCCCGAAATCAACGCCTATTCCGGCATATAAGTGAGTTTAAGCGGAAACTTCTGCGTACGGGCTTTCTCCATCGCTTTCTCCACTTTACTCTTGGCGATGTCATAGCTGTAGGTGCCCACCACGGCTTTCTCTTCGTGATGAACCTTGAGCATGATTGCTTCAGCCTCAGCCTGCGACTTGAAGAAGATGGATTCGAGGATTTCTACCACGAAGTCCATCGGTGTGAAGTCGTCGTTGAACATCATTACCACGTAACGCCCCGGCTCCTTGAGCCTGGTTTTCTGGCGTTCACGAATTGCTGTTTGTTCTTGAGCCATATTTTAATTCTTACTTTTTATAAGCATTGGTAATCTCCACAACATAAACATCGTGGAATCCACCCTTGGCACCATACCACTGGAGCAGGTCCTTGTCGAGGAACTTCTCGGCGGTCATACTGTCCTTATAAAGTTTGCGGCATTCCAGGGTGAGTCGTGACTGCTCGAAGGCGATGCTGCCGTTATCAGTTTCTACAGGAATCAGTCCTGTTTCCTTCGCCTTATCCAAATCGCGTCCGCTCTTAGAGCCGCAGAAGTTATAAATCTTCCGAGCCTCCTCGCTGTTGCCGAGGAAAGAGAGAGTCATGAATTCATTCTCCTCGATGATGCCGTGGGTGAAACGCTCCGGACGGATAAAGACCACAGCCACCGGCTTGTTCCAAAGCCATCCCAAACAGCCCCAAGAGGCGGTCATCATATTGAAATGTTCCTTGTTGCCGGCACATACCAGCATCCACTCCTTACCAATAGTCTCGAAGACGTTGTCATTCAGTTCTTTTACGTTGATCTTTTCCATCTTATCTGTTCCTTTCTTTTTAATTTCTAATTACCATAAAATTGCAACAGCAGTATTCTGATTGCTGAATGCTGCCCATATCAACTGCAAAGATACAAGAATAATCTGAAAAAGCGAATGTTTCTTTAAGAAAATCGCATCACCCTATTGAGGATTATGCCTAATTAATACTTTTTTATGCCACGAGAAGGCTGAATTGAATACGATTTGTGAGGTAGGAAACCGACCTTGATTTACATTAACTTTGCATCAGCAGTTGAAAAAATAATTCACATTTTATTTTGTCAGTTGCCCAAAAGTCAGTACCTTTGCACCCCGAATGCCGAAAGCCGGGAAGGCGGAAGGCTTCGATTTATTATTCATTTATAAACATTTAATTTAATGTACAAAACAATTTTCAACAAGCGCAACAGCCTGAAGTTCAACCGATTCTCTAACAAGAACTACTCACTCTTCGCAGTTTTGGGAAGAGAGGTACTTGTTGGTGCACTCAGTGTTGCTACCCTGAGCCATGCTAAGGCAGCAGGCGTAAGCACAGAGGGAGCCAAGGTTGACTCTACCCTCTACAAGGGCGGAAAGGCTTACGAGCTAGATGCGGTGAGCGTTACCGGATCTCGTGCGCCGATGACTGTAGAGCAGTCACCTAAGATTGTGTCTGTCATTACCCGCGACGATATTCATCGTGCGGCTGCGCAGACTATCAACGATGTATTGAAATTAGCTACCGGCGTGGATGTCCGTCAGCGTGGTGGCTTTGGTGTTCAGACGGATATCTCCATCAATGGTGGAACCTTCGACCAGATTACCATTCTCTTGAATGGCGTCAACATTTCCAATCCTCAGACTGGTCACAATGCTTCTGATTTTCCTGTAGCTCTTGCTGACATCGACCACATCGAAGTGCTCGAGGGGGCAGCATCGCGCTTATTCGGAACTTCAGCCTTCAATGGTGCCATCAACATCGTAACCAAGAAGGCTAAGAGTAAGGGGGTATCTGCAAGTGTAGAAGGCGGAAGCTTTGGAAGCTTCGGAGCACAGGGACGTGTGCAGACGGCTTTTGAGACAGGCAAGTGGACCCAAGCTTATTCCGTAAGCGGAGGCTACAAGCGCTCAGATGGCGGCACGGAGAACAGCGACTTCGAGAAAGGACAGGGCTACGGCAATCTCTCTTTCTCTTACGACCAGCGTTTCGACATCAACGCCCAGTTGGGTATTGCTAGCCAGAGCTATGGTGCTAATACTTTCTACAGCGCCAAATACAACAACCAATATGAGAAGACAGACCACGGTCTGGCTTCGCTCAATCTGAGTCTGCACAACCAGGAGAAGACCTGGGAGATTGCTCCTCAATTCTATTATAACAAATTCAAGGACCACTATCAGCTGATTCGCGGTATGGCTGGAGCCAAGGCGGGCGAGAACTATCACGACCTCGATGTTTATGGTGGTGGATTGAACGCCAACGTGGCTTGGGCTTTGGGTAAGACCGCAGTGGGGTTTGATATCAGCAAGGAGCGCATCTACTCTACTGCATTGGGCGAGGAACTCGCAGAGAAAGACTATAAGGACATCTCGGGTTCTGACCGTCAATATACCCGAAAGGGTGAGCGCACCAACACCAACATCATGTTGGAGCACAACTTCATCTTCGGCGGCTTCACCTTGTCGGCAGGTGTCTTGGCTAACAAGAATACAGGTTTGGACAACGACTTCCGCTTCTATCCTGGTGTGGACATGAGTTATCGCCCTAACGACAACTGGAAGTTCTACGCTTCCTGGAACAAGGCTTTGAGAATGCCTACCTACACCGACTTATATATAAGTAATGGTGTGCAGCAGGGCGACATCAACCTAAACCCAGAGAAGAATTCAACCTTCAAGATAGGAACCCAGTATCGCCAGACTGGTTTTGCCGCAACCGTGAGCGGTTTCTATGCACACGGCACCAACATGATTGACTGGGTTCAGACATCCGTGACTGAGCAGAACGACAGCAAGTATCACGTGATGAACCTCGGAAAACTCAACAATATGGGTTACAACGTGGATGCAACCATCTACATGAGAGAGTTGGTTCCAAACAGTTTCATCACCCGCATCAAGTTGGGATATGCTTATATCTATCAGGATCATAAGACCGAGACCAACATTCTGAAATCGCTCTATGCATTGGAGTATCTGAAGCACAAGGCAGTATTCGGTTTGGATCATCAGATATGGAGCAAGCTTTCTGCTTCCTGGAGCGTAAGATGGCAGCAGAGAATGAATGGCTATCATCCATACACCAAGGTGGATTGCAAACTGATGTGGGACGAGAAGAAATACAATATCTTCGTAAAGGCCGACAATATCACTTGCCACCGCTATTACGACCTCACTGCCGTTAAGCAGCCTGGTTTGTGGATTATGGCAGGAGCCAGCGTAAATCTCGGCCGATAATATAATCAGATAATAATCATCCCAAAAGATGATAAATATCCGAAACACGATTCGGATATCAAATAAAAAACGAGCCTTGATGGAGGTTTCTTCCTTCCGTCAAGGCTCGTTTCCTTTTATTCCGGCTATTTCCTTTTATTTCAGTTATTCCGGTTTCTGATATTTTCCGTTCACTTTTATCGGTTCGAGATGGATTCCCACATGGGTATCTGCACCGAAGTGCTGCTTCAGTTTTGTTTCTATATGAGTAGCATGCTCATGCGCCTCATAAAGCGAAAGAGAACCCGGCATGCGGACGTGCATTTCTATCGCAATCTTGTTTCCGATGCGACGGGTTTGCAGGTTATGAATCTCTCTTACTCCCTGCTCTTCGTTCGCAACCTTCAGAATTTCATCTTCCTCCATTTCCGAAAGACTGGCATCCGTCAGTTCTTTCACAGACTGCATCACCAGTCCCCAGGCAGCCTTGATGATGAAGGCACTCACGATGATGGCTGCAAGCGGATCGAGCACCGCCCATTTTTCTCCCAGGATGATGGCGCCACCAATACCGAACATCGTTCCGATACTCGATAAAGCATCGCTGCGATGATGCCAGGCATTCGCCACTACAGCCTCGGAATGATATTTCTTTCCGGCTTTAACCGTAAACTGATAAGCCCATTCCTTCATCACGATACTTATGATGGCAGCAATCAAGGCTACAACGCCCGGCTGCTGGAGTGTCTCGCCGCAGATGGCACGATAAATCTTGGTTACGCCAGAATAACAGATCATCACACCCACCACGAAGAGCGAAATGCCGATGATGGCTGTGGCAAGCGTCTCGTATTTGCCATGACCATAATCATGGTCCTTATCCATTGGCTTATTGCCCAGTTTAACGAATACCAGTACCACCACATCGGTAGCGAAATCGGTAAGCGAATGGATGGCATCCGCTATCATGGCTGCAGAATGTCCGAGGATACCTGCAACAAACTTCAGCACGAGCAGCACCACATTGATGATGCTTCCCGCTATCGTCACCTTATATACTTCCTTTACTCTATCCGCATCAGCGGAATGATTCTTTTTCGTTTCTGCGGGCATCTCTTGCTCGTTATATATTCTCTCATTCTTGTCCATACTATAAAATATAACAGAAGTCCTTTGCTTCCTTAATAATGTTTTTGTATAACCAAATTCCTGTCTTTCATGAATTGAGCGGCAAAAGTACATCTTTTTTCTGAAATCGGATAAAAAGAGAGATTAAAAAAGTATAACGAATAGGGAATAATGTGATAGCGAAGAGAGAAAAGCATGGAATTTTGTGATAAAGTTGTATCTTTTTCTTGAAAACAGAGAAAAGAATAAGAAGAAAAACTATGGAATTCGACAAATCACCGAACTTAAAATATCAAGACGTAACCGTTAATTCTGCGAAAGAAAACTGCGGAAATCCGCAAAAATTCTACATAGAATTAATAAAAGTATTATTTTTGCAAAAGAAAAATGCGGAAATCCGCAAAAATCTTTTCTGTTATGATTGTAAATAGAGACAAATATCTACCTTTGCTACGTACAGACGATAGTTTTATGAAGTATGTGATAACAGGCGACCTCATCAAGAAATACCAAAACGATGACGGCATCGTATTTATGGACGTATTTGATTTCTTGTTGGATAAAGATTCTATATGAAAACTTAAATAAAATAAAAAGGAGGGTGTGTCATAAGTTAATGATTCACCCTCTTTTCTAAATATCAGTCTAATTGCTTAAATTCAAAATCAAACTTGCTGCAGCAACTCTTCTTGTAGTCGAACTGGTACATACGCATGTACTGCTCTTGTATCTCCTTCGCCCCATTATAAAAAGGGTCAGAAGTATATTGTTGAGTTGTAACAGTAATGCAACAAGTGATTCTACTCTATTTCACGTTAAACTTGTTCACTACCTTTATAATGGAATCTACATAATCTTCCCTTTTCACCACTCGTTGAGCAGGATGATAGGTATCCAGGCACAATCTGCCATCCTTGTTATAGACAAACATACATTTGTCATTTCCCAATGGAACCGACTCATGCTCAGTGTGCTCATCTATGCCCCAATCTTTCTTGAAAAGCCACATTGTATTGGCAAAACAAATCACTTGTGGGTCATACAAACGTATCTGTTCTTCAACAATGTCTTTCCACTGCTCATAAGCCTGTGCCAACTCTTCATCAGAAGTAGATCTATAACCTGGCATCTTATCGACATTGATATAAGCAATATCCTTCAACAAATCAACCATAGACTTATCATCACGAATATATGGCACATCGCTATCACCATAAAGTTTATGATTACGTATG
The DNA here is from genome assembly GCA_900557255.1 of uncultured Prevotella sp. The sequence continues at coordinate 7,870 of USSA01000039.1, read as the reverse complement.
CCAAAGAGACTATAGATAATGGGTTGCCAAGTTGTATTCTTGAAAGCATCATCATTATTGAAAGCACCATAAACTTCCCAACCACCGCCATAGGGTTTACCTTCCTTCATATCATCATACGGCTGTTTCAATATCCACATGATACGAGGAGAAGACTGACAATAGCCTTCGATATTGAACACTCCATCTGGCAACGGCCAAAGGTCATCTGTTGAAATTCCCAACTCTTTAGCCCTTGCATAAATCTCTTCCTTGATTTTCTCCTGCCCTTTGCGAATGTCTTCAGAAGATAGTTTTTTTGAATTTACCATATATCTACAATTATAATATTAAACATCTACCATTTTGTAATCAAACCCAAATTAATAGGCATAATCATAAGAGTTTCTTTCTTCCTCATTCTGCGCTTGCACAACCTTTGCTAAATAAGGTCTTAGAGTTAGCCAATCAGAGAACATTTCCACCGGTATTTCTACACCAGAGCAATAAGCAGAACTTGCTTGTTTTATTATCTTTCCTTCAGGAGAGACAGTTGCTTTGAAAACCAAATCATCATGATAACGGTCGATATAAAGATCCCTACTACTGTACAAATAATCTTGCAATTCTTCAGTCAAGACCATACCTATCGTGTTGTGGAAAACCATGTTTAGATTACCATCATCCCCCATATCCTCTTCCGACAAAGAATAGTACACATCATCATCATTAAGAAAGATTCCGTCATATCCTTTGACAAAAATAATATACTTATCCTTAAACACCTTCATATCAAAGGTCTCAATACAATTACCCTTAAACATACGACATATCTTCCCCTCGTTATTGAGGCTATAGTTTTCTTTCGAATCTTTATGTATTTTTACTAATCTCAAGCCTTGGTTCTCATTGGCTTTAACTTCAAAACCAACTGTCGGTTTTTCTCCAAGATGAATCTCCTTGACAGTTTCTCCTAATGTGTCGACCCCTATAATCTGTGCTTTCACATCAGCAAAGACTATATAATGTTCCTTACCTGTTGGGTCATCAGAATGACTCAACACTTTTTTACCTTCCTTTTGGTATTGCTCAACTCTGTCTTTCACCTGTTGAGGATAATCCTTTGCACATGAGCAAAATGCAAAGAGAATAATAAATATATAAATTATCTTTTTCATAAAATATGTTTTTATAATTTTCGTTTACTTAACGATTGATATCGCCTATCTTAACCATAATAGAAATACCATTTTGTTTTATGGTATCATTGCTGAAAGTTAGGTTGTTCAACCCATACACTTTATCCATACCTTTATACTTATCAACCTCCTGATTTTCTTTTTGATACTTCGCATAAAGGGTTTGTTTCATTTCGTTGACCGTTGGGTCGCTTTCATCATAAACTTCACCTGTTTCATCATTATGACCATCTACAACTAACGACTCTATATCGTACTTCATACTTATACATTGACCGAGAACTCCTTGTTTGCTCAGTTCCCACGTACCAGTACACATACTACCATATTTTGTACCGTCATCGTCAATTGTACGCATCTCTGTAAACTCCCCATTTTTATTGAATTGGTACATAATAGTAACATCATCCGTTGCCAATTCTTTCCAACTGCCATCCATCTTTGACATGGTGAGTTCGCTACTATCGACACTAAGCATTTCATATCCCAAGAAAGCAAAAGCAATGATGGCAACGGCAACAAGTCCCCAAGTTATTCGCTTAGCCAATCTCTTAGAAACAGAGACTCCATATCCTGTGTCAACAACCTCATCATCACCATCGGTTGTTGCATCTTCTGGTTCTGGTGCAGGCTCAGCCACAGGCTTGCTTTTTGATTTAGGAACTACAGGAGCTGACTTTTCTTCTTTGTCATCAGCAATGATGGCTTCTGAATTTTCAAGCCACTCTCCGCAATACTTACACTTCTTTGCTACTGCAAGAATCATTTCGCCACAATAAGGGCAACGCTTCATTTCTTTTTTCTCCATAATTCTATTTTTTTTAAGTTAAAGTTCTGTTTTGGTTAACCATGGAAGGTAAAATATAATTTATCAAAGAACTTTTTTACTCCCGTAGTAAACGCAATCGTCAAGAATACTGTTCCTTTATTAAGGAAATGACGATCTATACCCAAAACGACATTCCAAATCAAATAAGCAGCTAATAAAGATATCAAAAAAGCTACTAGCCAAAAGACACATTGGGTTCCTACAGGAACTCCATCGTCATCATCTTCGTATTCCTCTATTTCTTCTTGCTGCTTCTTTTTCTTCTTTGGTTTGTTTGTTTGTGGTTTGTTAGTGGACTTATTCTCTTTTACCTCCTTCTTTGTACTTTGTACTTTCTTAGAGGTTTTTTCTTTCTGTTCCACCTGAGAATTTTTAAACTCGCCTACTTTTTGCTCAGTAATGTTCTCATGACATACTGGGCAAACAGTTGCATCTGCATCTATCTCCTCCCCACACACTGGACACTCTTTGGTTTTTTTGGGCTCTGGCAGAGGAGCATCAAACCATTCGCCACAATATCGGCACTTCTTGGCTATGGCCAAGATGGTTTCCCCACAATAGGGGCAAGTCTTTGTTTCGTTTTCTGTCATAGTTTGATATTTTTATTCTGTGATTCTTTTACGGAAGGTTACAATATCTCCATCGTCATATTTCCATTCCATCTTGGTTGGAGAGACAGAGAGAATGTCAACGTCACCATTCATGTCGTCTATTTCGTACTTAAACTCACGTTCCAGTTCTTTCTCTAAGGCCAACCGGTTGGAGGCACTGGCAAGATAAGCATTCAAGAACAAGTTGGCATAGCTGTTACTGGAAGACACATCGTCCACCCTTGTTATCAAGCTATTAGGGTCGATGTCGAGCGTCATGATTTCTGCTACGGCATCCCATGTACCTTTCATCTTCATGGTCATTGTGACATTGACATCGTAGTCTTCTATCTGCTCTGTTCCTTCCAACTGCAATTCTATCACCATATTATCGTCTTCCTTGAGCATCAGTTTCAAGGTACCATCGTAGCCATCTTCCTCCTCGATGTCGGTTACCCAAGTGCCAAGATAGGGAGTGGGGGCATAACATCCACAAAAGGTAAATAGCGTTATGAGCAGCAAAACATAGGTTCGTATTCGTTTAGTCATAGTTTTATCATTTAGAATATTATGAATGTTGCGTGGTGAAATGCAAGGTTACCTCATCGCCTTCGATGGTACCAGTCATCTTGCCGTCACTCACAATATCCAATGACACCGACGAGCTGCCATTGGCAAAGGTCATCTCCAAGTGGTTGCCCGAAAGGCATCCCGACAAGTCATCAAAACGTTGATTACTCAAACGAGCAATAACGCTTCCACCATTAATAACACCTTCTTGGTCAATGGAGAATTCCAATTCTATTGGTGTGCCTCCATTAATAAACTTGCCCTTGCAACGCAAGTAGGTTTCAAAATAGGGATTAGTTTCATCATACGACTGGGAATAAGAGTTATCAGAGCTTGATTCATCCGACGAATAGCCGTCGGAAGACGTATATGTTTCGTCAGTATCCGTATTAGTCGTATCTACCATAACAGAATCTACGCAATTCTCATTGCTATCATTACTCATTCTACCTCCACTGGCATGCATGGTAACAGCTATGATAACTGCCAAGATTGCGGCAACAGCAAGTACCACCAATGATGCTACGACATTGGGACTACTATGGCTCTTGAATTCATCAGATGCTATCGGGTCAACATGTTGCTCGTTGTAGTCAGGTGGAACCTCCCCTGTCAACCATTCCCCACAATATCTGCATTTCTTAGCTGTGGCCATAATCTCTTCGCCACAATAAGGACAACGCTTGGTTTCTCTTTGTTTCTGCTCCATAATATTTAGTATTTAAAAGTTTTTTAAAACATAACACTACAGATGAGCAGGAAAGGAATAAACAAGACATAAGCCATCTGGGCATATTGCAGTATTCCAATCTCTACCTCGTCCTCATCCAATTCATCCAAACATCCTTCTTTCAAGGAAAAGTTCAATAGTATCAATAATAAAGAATCAAAAAATGAAAGTACTGAATTGTCGGTATTACCGCTCACCAAGAGAACTATCCCAAACAATAATTCCACAATAGTCAAGATACCACCCCAACGTAAAGCCCTTTCACTCTTCACTATCAAAACAATACCAACATATAGGTTGATTACCAAATAAGCAAAAAAGAGAAAAAGCACAAGAATGAACGATAGAGTTGCCCCATCACTCACACTCTCCCAGTCCAAATTTTTGTCTGCAAGAATCCCACACAAGCAAAACAAGCCTTCCATGGCAATGAGCGACGAAATGGATACCGTCTTAAATACCTTGTGGTTGGCCCATGCCTGCTGCAAATACATCCAGAGGATGGCACCACATACAAAAGATATCAAGGTTCCCAAATTTTCGGGGATTGTAGCACTGAATTTCCACAAAAGCCCCTTGGTAAAATGAAAGTCATGGGCAAGACTTATCAGTTCGCCTAAAACGACTCCTCCAAACGCTATGTTCAGATTGCGTGAATGATTGTATATTACCATATTCATTATTTGCGAGTTTAAATATCTACTTCAAATGGACATGCATTAATCTTCATAAGCCTCTATTAGCTTTATGTTATCACGTTCTATTTTACTCAATTCTTTAGTAACATTTCTACTTATCGGTGTGTACCAATCATACTGACGAAAGTATTGCCTAAGATCATCACTCTTGAAAATATACCCATGACGAGCAAAGATATAGTTACGCATTATACGCAATTCACGGCTGCTTTTATTTTCCAAATCTTCTGGTTCTGCATACCGCATACATAACCAAGCATATTCGTCATCATTTGAGTCAACATTTGTAGTTGTCACACTTTCATCAGGACCATCTGATTCTGCAATATCCTCCTGATTATTTACAGCCATTGTATCAACAGCCAATGTATCTTCACCCTCCATCTTTAGGTCTGGAGCACTCATCTTGGACGGATATTCCTGCCACATCTTAATTGTGTCAAACATATATGGCAAACCTTGTGAATAGCCAAAGACGATTAATAATGAACAAACAACAATGGCAATATAGTCTATAGGCTTCGCTTTTGATGTTCCACATTCCAAATCTCCAGACTTACAGAGTTTTATAACCAAAATAAGAGGACCAATATATGGAATAAACAGACTAAGAACCCACTTCCAAGAAAGTTCTGCATCACGTAAACGTCTTACATACAAAGCCAAAGAAGGAATGATTATCGCCAGCTCTACAACTAAAAGCACTAACGAGATTTGCAATAGTGTACGGGACGAATCTAAAAAAGTCACATGTTTATCTACCAATAAAAATGCAAGTCCAAAAATAGCATTAGTAAAGAGCGCAGTCCAAAGCATACAAATCCAAAAATGCTTACGCCCTATAGATGACTTGAAATCACAATAATGCTTGATGAACGGCTGATAGAAGAAATACTCTATCCAACCTGGGATATTCTCTTCCAACTCTTCATCAACACTATTAACTCCCTTGTCTTCTATGTTCGACTTCGCCAAATCCACAGAAGAAGCAAATGGAGACCTCACTTGTGCTGTTTCTTTTGTTAAAGGTTTGTCCAACCATTCACCACAATAACGACATTTTTTAGCTACAGCTAATATTGTTTCACCACAATAAGGGCATCGTTTCATTTCTCGCTCCATAGTTACATGTTTTAAATTCTTAATTTAGGGGACAAAGATAGTGATTCTACTTGACACTATCAAGTCCATAATGGTTCATAAGCGAAATTTCTTGATTTCGGCTTAACAAAAGTTGTAAAAATCGTTATGTTTCATTGGTATATTATCATTTTGCCAGGTGTTCCCGAGACTTGGCGGGTTAAGATTTCGGTTTCGGCAAAATAAAAAAGCGTGGGAACTTACCAGTCACTCGTCCCACGGATTGAGGCCTTCGCATTGCCCTGCATTGTTGAACGAGCAACGTCGAAGCCCACGCCGATATGTATACACTTTCCCCAATACGGATATAGACCTATCGCCTTGACGCAATAAGCCATACCAGTAAAGGGATGTGAATTAACACATCCCGAGAGCACCTACCGTTGCTATGTTCTGACAATGCATGAAGTTTGCGAAGTTTCAATCCGTCAAGAACAAAGCGCTAAGTATGCGCCTTTTCCATTATGTCGCGATCCTTTTTAGAATCGCTGACAAATATACAAATAATGCTTGAAAGGACAAAGAAAAAATGGCAAAAATCCCTCAATGAGGGATAAAATTCATCAAAATCCTCCCTCTATGAGGGATTTTCTATATAAAACGAACCCTAAACAAGTTTTTTGTTGTAATTTTGCAGCCGTGCTTGAAAAAACGACAAACAGGCTCTCTAACTTTCTACCAGCTGGTAGAAAGTTAGAAACTATAGTAAATTGAAGAAATATACAAATAAATGGTTTTAAATTATATTTGGATAGCATTTTTCGTGATTGCGTTCATCTTCGCACTCATCGGATTGGCAATGGGAGATACGACTATCTTCCAGAAGATTGTAGATTCCACCTTCGACTCATCCAAGAATGCCTTCGAGATTTCTCTCGGACTGACGGGCGTGCTCGCCCTCTGGCTTGGCATCATGAAGATTGGAGAGAAGGCGGGAGTAGTGAATGTGTTGGCAAGAGCACTCAGCCCGGTCTTCACCCGTCTCTTCCCCGATATTCCGAAGAACCATCCGGTGATGGGAAGCATCTTCATGAACATCGCTTCGAATATGCTGGGACTCGATAATGCGGCAACGCCTACCGGATTAAAGGCGATGCAGCAGATGCAGGAGCTCAATACGAAGAAGGATACGGCAACGAACCCGATGATTATGTTCTTGGTTCTGAACACCTCAGGACTCACCATCATCCCTACCACCATCCTCGCCTTCCGTGCCTCCTATGGAGCAGCCCAGCCTACGGATGTCTTCATCCCTATCCTGATGGCTACGCTCGTGGCTACGCTTGCCGGAATCATCATCACTTCGCTCTGGCAGCGCATCAACATCCTACAGCCGGTATTGCTCGCTACTCTGTTGGGAATGTGCGCCTTCGTAGGCATCATCATCTGGGGATTCGGACAGATGGATAAGGATACGATGAACACGGTTACCACCTTGGCTTCTAACATGATTCTCCTGGGCATCATCCTCTGCTTCATCCTGGCGGGATTCTGGAAGAAAGTGAATGTTTATGATGCATTTATCGAGGGAGCGAAGGAAGGTTTTACTACTGCGGTGAAGATTATCCCTTATCTCGTAGCTATCCTTGTGGGCATCGGCGTGTTCCGTGCTTCGGGAGCGATGGATATGGTGATTCAGGGCATTTCGTGGTCGGTAGAACAATGCGGCTTGAATGCCGATTTCGTAGGCGCCCTACCTACCGCCATCATGAAACCGCTGTCGGGAAGTGGTGCACGAGGCATGATGCTGGAGGCGATGAAGAACTATGGTCCTGATTCGTTTGTGGGCAGATTGAGCTGCATCTTCCAGGGTTCCACCGATACCACCTTCTATATATTGGCAGTATATTTCGGAAGCGTAAGCATCAGGAATACTCGCCACGCCGTGGCTTGCGGCTTGCTCGCCGATTTGGCTGGAGTCATCGCAGCAATCGCTGTTGCATATTTATTCTTCGGATAAGAGTCTCCCACAGATTTCACCGATTTACACAGATAATCTTTGAATGACGACGCAAGTCCAATTTAACATTTAATACTTAACATTCAACATTAAGAAAGATAATGGCAAGTTTAAAATCACTAGCAAAGGATACCGCCATCTATGGTTTGAGCAGTATCATCGGCAGATTCCTCAA
>USSA01000038.1 GCA_900557255.1 uncultured Prevotella sp. | reverse complement strand
TTGCCAAAGAAATCAAAACCCGTATCAAGGAAGCAACCGGACTCACCGCCTCGGCAGGCATCAGTTACTGCAAGTTTCTCGCCAAAGTGGCTTCTGATTACCGCAAACCCGACGGCATCTGCACCATTCATCCCGGCAAGGCGCTCGATTTCATCGCCCAGCTGCCAGTAGAGGATTTCTGGGGTGTGGGCAAGAAAACCTTGCAAAAGATGCATTTCATGGGTATCTTCAACGGAGCTGACCTGAGGAAAGTATCCGAAGAACATCTGGTAGAAGTGTTCGGAAAAGCCGGACACATCTTCTATGATTTCGCAAGGGGGATAGATGAACGACCTGTCATCATCTACCGGGAACGGAAATCGGTAGGCTGCGAGCAGACTTTCCTGGAAGATATCTATCTAAAAACGGCTGTGATTATCGAACTGTACCATACTGTACTCGAACTGCTGGAGCGCATCGCCAAAAGCGGTTTCGAAGGAAGAACCCTGACGCTGAAGGTGAAGTTTGCCGATTTCACCCAGATAACAAGAAGCATCTCGCAAGAAAAGGTTCTGAAAAAGAAGGATGATATCCTGCCCCTGGCGAAGCGATTACTTCAACAGGTAGATTACTCTTCAATCCATCCCATCCGTCTTATCGGTCTATCCGTAAGCAATGCAACATCCGAAGAAGCAAGGATGGAGGATAAAGAAAACAGTACACAAAAGCCTGAGTACAAAGAGCTTGAACTGGAATTTGAAGATTGGGAGACTTAAAAGGAAAGCAGCTGACGACATTTTGCCCCCAGCTGCTTTCTCTCATTACTAGTTATTTCCCAAAACATTACCTACATCACCAGGTAACATTCCATACTCTTCCTTGAAACATTTTGTGAAGTAAGACGGGGCTGAGAAACCCACTTCATAGGCTACTTCAGAGACACTCATGCTCCGGGTTTCGAGCAAACGCCTAGCTTTGGCAAGGCGAGCCTTACGGAGTAAGTCAACAACAGAAGAGCCTGTCATCGCCTTCACCTTGCGATAGAGCTGCACACGGCTTAAGCCAATCTGCTGTCCCATATCCTCAACTCCAAACTCGCTATCAGAAAGATTCTTCTGGATAATGGCTTGAAGCTGCTTGAGGAACTGCTTGTCACGATCTTCCAGATGAGCCTCAGAAATCTCCTTCTCAGCCTCTTTAGTCCCCTGATAAAGATTCTTCAGGAGCTGACGCTGTCGCAAGAGATTCTCGATACGGGCGAGAAGCACCTTGCTGTGGAATGGTTTGGTAATATAGGAATCTGCTCCATGCTCATAACCCTCTGCGCGATGCTCCTCCAGGTTCTTCGCCGTAAGCATAATAACAGGGATATGAGAGGTAGCCGTATTCGTCTTCAACTGTTTAGTAAACTCCAATCCGTCCATAACAGGCATCATCACATCGCAGATCACCAGGTCAGGCACCTCTTTTAAGGCGACAGCCAAACCCTCTTTACCATCAGCAGCCTCAAGAACAACATACTCATCCTGCAAAAGTGTACGCTCATACTGACGGATATCGGTATTATCATCAATAACCAGAACTGTAGGGCGATTGGTATTCTCGCTTACCAGCTGCTGAACTTTTCCACGACTTCTGTCTCCATCGTCAATATATTGCAAAACAGATTCATCTACCACATTCTTACTATCTGACGTAGAAGTATTTGCAGAGTTATCCACAATATCCACATCATTGTGGATAACTTGTGAATCACCCTCCTGTTTACGAGGAATGACAACGATAAAATCAGAGCCCTTTCCCGGTTTACTTTCTACCCTAGCCTCACCATGATGTAACTCTACAAATGATTTCACCAGAGCCAGACCGATACCCGTACCGCTGGCAGCACCCTTAGCCTGGAAGAAGCGTTCAAAGATCTTATCAGCCTCATCCTGCGAGATACCCTTGCCCGTATCTCTTACGTCAAGACGGAGATTGGCACCTTCATCTTTCAACGATACAAAGATTTCGCCACCAGCAGGCGTATATTTCAAGGCATTACTCAACAGATTGAACACGATACGGGAAATCTTCTCCTGATCGGCAATCATTTCATGGCTGCCTTTCAAGTCATCAACATCCAAATGCAGTCTGATCTGCTTGCGCTCGGCAGTAAGCTGGAAATCGCCCACCCACATCGTCAAGGTCTTCACTATGTCGAAGCGATAGAGTTTCAACTCCATCTTGCCATTCTGAATCTTACGGAAATCAAGAATGTTACTTACCAACTGTTGGAGAGCAAGGGCGTTACGCTGCACCATTTTCAAGAGTTCGCGGCTCTTGCCCCTGATGCCGGTATCTTCGAGCAGCATCTCTACCGGGTCGGCTATCAGGGTTAAAGGCGTACGAAGTTCATGACTGATATTGGTAAAGAATACCAGACGGGAATGAGTGAGTTCCAAGACCTCCTCATTCAATCGTTTCAATTCTTCATTCTTTTCACCCAATTCTACATTCAGTCGCTTCAGTTCACCATTTGTCTTAGCCAATGTTTCGTTCAATTTCACCTTTATCAGATAACCTCTGAAAATTAAAGCCGCAGCTGCGAGGCAAACAAGCAGGAACAGACACAGACCTATGAGCATGACTTTCTGGGAGTTATAATCAGACAGATACTGATTTACCTGTTTATGCAAAGTCTTCAGATTGTGCGTCTGACGCTCGGCATCTCTAGCCTCCATCAATGTAAGGGCAGCATTTGCCTGGGTTATGATAGAAGTGCTCAGATAATTGTCGCGTTCATAAGGCTGATGCTTCAATATCTTCATGGCAAGTGCTATAACCTCATCACCCTTGGTAGGATAAAGATAAGAGGCTTCGAAAATACCATCGCGCACAAGTTCCAAACCACCACCTTCGGTAGCCATGCCGTCTACTCCGGTATACTTATAGTTACGCTTTACCCTCATCTGGCGGGCAGCCACATAAGCACCCCAGGCAAGACAGTCATTATGGGCAAAGACATAATCAAAGTCCTGTGTCTGTTTCAATATGCGTTTCATCGCCTGGATTCCACCCTCTTCTTTCCAGTTTCCTTTCTCCGAGGCTACAACCTGTAACCCAGGATAAGGCTTGATAGCATCCATAAAACCACGATGACGCTCCAAAGCAGGCGAAGAGCCCTCCAAACCTCTGATTTCAACGATGCGGCCCTTTCCCTGAAGCTGCTGGGCGATAAAAGTTCCCATCGATTTACCTATCGTATAGTTATCGCATCCGATAAATGCCGTATACTTGTCAGAATTGGTCTTCCTGTCATAGAGAATCACAGGAATACCTTTATCGTAAGCACGCTCTACCGACTTGGATATAGCACTCAGCTGATTAGGAGATACGATAAGCAGATCTACGCCCTCATCGATAAACTGGTTAACTTGCTTATTCTGCAACACATTATCATCGTTGGAAGAAGCTAGTTTCACGATAAGCGAATCGTTGAGATACTCGCCCATCTTCAGTTCATCATTCAGTTTATCGCGCCAGATATCTTCCGAACACTGGGATACGCCAATGACAAACTTCCTAGGCTGCTGAACACAACCGGTCAGCAACACGATAATCGCTACATATATAATAAGGTGTAATTTTCGTTTCATACAGCTTATACAATTTCTATGCTTATAAAGAAGAGGCATTCAACAAATATTTAAAAATAAAACTTTACCGCTGCAAATATACAACTTTTTTTTGTATTTTAGCCCCATTGGTCAGTTTTTTACAAATATCGGTCTAAAATTTATAAAGAATTTCAGCCAAAAATGCAGTAATTTTGCAACCGAGAAGAAGATATAAGAAAACTCTCATTACAACTAGTCAATAAAAGAAAAAAAAATAACAAAACAATAAATATTATGGCTGAAGAGAAAAAATTTAGAGTAGAGTCAGACCTTTTAGGTGAACTCAAAGTTCCTGCTGATGCACTTTATGGTGTACAGACACAGCGCGGTATTAATAACTATCACATTTCACGCAAGACGATGCGCGCCTATCCTGATTTCATCATCGCCATCGCTTACGTAAAGTTGGCTGCCATCGAAACCAACCATACACTCGGTGTTATCAACGATGAGATTTCAGGGGCAATCGGTCAGGCTTGCCGCGAAATCATCGACGGTAAATGGCATGAGAACTTCCCTATCGACATGGTACAGGGTGGCGCAGGTACATCTGTCAACATGAATGCCAACGAGGTTATCGCCAACCGTGCACTCGAGATCATGGGACATGAAAAGGCTGATTATCAGTTCTGTTCTCCTAATGATCATTGCAACTGCGGCCAGAGTACAAACGACGTATACCCTACTTCTATCCGCTTGGCTTTGATCCGCATGAATACTCATCTGGTAGGTGCTCTGACAGGTCTGATTAGCGCATTCCGCTATAAGGCTGACGAATATGCTGATGTCATCAAGATGGGCCGTACCCAGTTGCAGGACGCTGTTCCTATGTCTTTCGGTCAGGAGTTCAACGCATACGCCAACAATTTGGAAGAGGAAATTCTCAACCTGGAGCGCAACGTGAAACTCTTACACGAGATCAATATGGGTGGTACAGCCATCGGCACAGGACTGAATGCCGTTCCTGGCTTCGCCAAGCTCTGTGCTGCCAACCTCAGCAAACTGACAGGCGAGAATTTCGAAACTGCTACCGATTTGGTAGAGGCTACACCTGATACGGGTGCTTACGTAAGCTACTCTTCTGCTTTGAAGCGTCTGGCTATCAAGTTGTCTAAGATCTGTAACGACCTCCGTCTGATGGCTTCAGGTCCTCGTTGCGGTCTGAACGAAATCAACCTTCCTCCTAAGGCTCCAGGCTCTTCTATCATGCCAGGTAAGGTTAACCCAGTTATTCCAGAGGTAACCAACCAGGTTTGCTTCAAGGTAATAGGAAACGATGCAACTGTCAGCTTTGCTGCAGAGGCAGGTCAGTTGGAGTTGAACGTAATGGAACCAATCATCACAGAAAGCCTCTTCGAGAGTCTGACATGGTTGAAGAACGCCATCGAGACCTTGACCTCTGAGTGCATCCTCGGTATCACCGTAAACAAAGAGCGTTGCTACGAAATGGTAAAGAACAGTATCGGTATCGTTACAGCCCTGAACCCAATCATCGGTTACAAGAAGAGTACTAAAGTAGCTAAGGAAGCCCATGCTACTGGCCGCTCTGTATACGACATCGTTATTGAGCAGGGTATCATGAGTAAGGAAGAATTGGACAAGGCACTCGATCCAAAAGAGATGCTGCAGTCACACAAGTTCACCCTGAAATAAAAAGATGTAACAGCTGACATAAAACAACTTTAGAATAAGATATAAAATAATACTAATCTGAATTTTATATAAACATTTGACTGTTCCGCTTGTCTATTCCTCAAGATAGGCAAGCGGAAATTCTGTTTACGGCCATGTGACGGAAATCATATCAGTTGCATTGATTACGATAAGCAAGTGGTGTCATTCCTGCCCTTGTTTTGAAGAAATTGGTCAATGCACTCTGGTCGTTAAAGTGAAGATAAACAGCTATTTCTCCCATTGTCATATCCGACTGCTTCAGCAGATTACAGATTTCTTTGTAAAGAAGAGAGGTAATATGATCATTGACCGTCGTACCCGATATTTCTTTTACCATTCTGGAGAGATAAGCAGAAGAAACATTTAGTTTATCCGCATAAAATCGGATTTGTCGCTCACTCTTGAAATTGCGATACAGCAAATGCAGAAAGATTTCGTATACATTCTTTTTATGGCGCAAGTCTCGGGTCGACAAAAGGCTGTCATAAGGCAACTCCGAAACCAGAAGTTTCAAGACATTCACCATAGACTGAATCATCTCTACCTTATAAATATGCTGATGGCGCACAATATCCCGAATCATATGAATGATATCAAGAGCCGCCTGGAGTTTATCGTCAGAAAGATGATAAACCAGATCATTAGAAATCTCTTCATCAACAAAAATACATTCGGCCTCAAAATCTTCCGATATTTCGGTAAACTTATAAACATGCTTAGGCGATGCGACAAGCAAATCACTTGCCGTAAGCTGATGTTTCTCATCCTCAGTACTTTCAGTTCCCTGGACGACTTCAAACTTTACACTTCCGCTTTTTACCAATAATATCTTGTAAAAAAGTGTTCGTTCACTCGCCACATCCCTCAGGACACTTCCATTTAAGACATCTGTATGAATATGAGCTACATAGGCTCCAAATATGTCCTTCAGTTGGTATTTAGCGGCAAACTCTTTTAAGTTATATACTTGTTGCTGCTTCATAATAGTTTTCTTTTAGGTGCAAAAATATAATTTTATTCTGAAAACACCAAGAAAAACATAGGAAAATCTTTCATATTTATCTTTTCCACATCAGTTACCAACAGGAAAAACATCTGATAACCAACGAAATAACATAGTTATCAACACATGTGTGGATAACTTTTCTATGAGAAGTGAATAAGTGTGGAAAAGTTTAGAGCATAAAAAAGACATCAACTAAAAAGTTGATGTCTCTCATCTTGTAGCGGGAGGGGGCCACGATCCCTCGACCTCCGGATTATGAATCCGACGCTCTAACCAGCTGAGCTATCCCGCCATCCAAGCAATTGATTTCTCATTTGCGGGTGCAAAGGTAATACATTTATTTGAATTGAACAAATTTTTCGGCAGAAATTTTCAAAAAAAGTTTCATTTTCTCTTTTTCCCCACATTTCAGCCCCTCTTTCACCTAATTATATATATAAAAAAAACGAAAAATAAAGGTTTTCTTATTTTTTTATATTACCTTTGCACGCTGAATGACAGACCTGCTATTATTTTAAATAAAGAAAAGGTCTGAAACAACAGAATATTGAAATGCTTAGAATTAAGAAATTAGACATATTTATTGCCAAGCAGTTTGGTCTCCTTTTCATGGGAACTTTCTTCATCTGCCAGTTTGTGCTGATGATGCAGTTCTTATGGAGATATATTGATGATCTCATCGGTAAGGGACTCACGATGGACGTGATGGCTCAATTTTTCTGGTACATGGGTCTGATGCTCGTACCACAGGCCCTGCCTTTGGCTATTCTCCTGTCTTCACTCATGACGTTCGGTAATCTCGGCGAGAGTTCGGAACTTACAGCCATCAAGGCTGCCGGCATTTCACTGATGCAAGCTTTCCGCTCACTCATCGTCATCACCGTCATCATCATGTTTGGCTCATTCTATTTCCAGAACAATGTGGGACCTAAGTCGAACATGAAACTGGCACAACTTCTGATTTCAATGAAACAGAAAAGCCCGGAACTGGAAATTCCGGAAGGAATCTTCTATGATGGTATTCCAAACTGCAACCTTTATGTGCAGAAGAAGGATTTGAAAACCGGAAAGCTTTACGGCATTATGATTTACCGCATGACCGACAGCTATGAAGATGCCGCAATCATATTGGCAGACTCTGGCATGCTCCAGAGTACAGCAGAAAAGAAGCATCTTGTTCTGAGCCTCTACAGTGGAGAATGGTTTGAGAACATGCAAAGCAGCGCACTTGCCAATACTGCTGCCGTACCATACAGACGAGAGACTTTCGTTTCCAAGAAAATCATTCTCGACTTTGATGGAGACTTCAGTATGACCGATGCAGCTTCGCTTTCAGGAAATGCAAAGGGTAAAAGTCTGGAGAAAATCAACCACGACATCGATTCGCTCAACCAATTATATGATTCAATCGGAAGAATCTACCTGAACGAAGCCAACGTGAGATTCTATGGAGGTGTACAGCGCATCAACAAGAAGGACTCTCTCAAAGAAATCAAGAAGGGCGAAAAGCTCAATTTCGACACCTTATATAATAAGTTGCCACAGGACAAGAAACTCATGGCGGTAAACCAGGCACAGTCTACCGTACAACAGGAGCTTACTGACCTTGATTTCAAATCGATGTCAACGAGCGATGCAGACTACATGATAAGACAGCACAAGATTGAGGCTATCAACAAGTTCACCCTAGCCCTTTCGTGTCTCATATTCTTCTTTATCGGAGCGCCATTAGGAGCCATCATCCGAAAAGGAGGACTGGGTTTCCCTGTCGTCATCTCCGTACTTGTATTCATCGTCTTCTTTATCCTCGACAATACAGGATACAGAATGTCAAGAAGCGGAATGTGGGCCATCTGGTTCGGAAAAGGTCTTGCACCGGCAGTATTAACACCTTTGGCTATCTTCGTAACCTACAAGGCAACCAATGACTCTTCAGTATTCAATATAGATGTTTACAAAGAGGTCTTCATGAAACTGCTCGGTTTACGACAGAAACGTCATTACTTCGGTAAGGAAGTGATTATCACCGACCCGGATTATCAGACGGATGCAGAGAAACTGGAAAGAATAAACCAAGACATCACCTTATATAATAAGGAACACAAACTGGTTCATCTTCCAAACTTCATCAATGTATTCTTCAAATACGAGCCTGATCATGAGATAGAAAGAATCAATGCAGAATTGGAAGAGGTGATAGAAGATTTGACCAACACCGCCAACAAGTATATCCTGCACGACATGAACCAATATCCGGTTCTTTCTGTCAAGGCACATACACGCCCATTCGAGCGGAAATGGCTCAACATCATTGCAGCCATCATTTTCCCAGTGGGCACACTGCTATATTTGAGAATGTGGCGATTCCGACTGCGCTTGTTCCGTGACCTCAAGGTCGTCAGTCAGACCAATACGGACATCATCCATCGGATTAAAGAACAGAAAAAGTAAAATGTAACTATATAAAAAGGTATCAAACATGTCAGAAATCAAATTAAATAGCATCGAAGATGCAGTAAAAGACTTCAAGGAAGGAAAGTTCGTCATTGTTGTTGATGACGAAGACCGCGAAAACGAAGGCGACCTCATCATTGCCGCAGAGAAGATAGACGCAGAAAAAGTAAACTTCATGCTGAAACACGCAAGAGGTGTACTCTGCGCCCCTATCACCCTGAGCCGCTGTGATGAGCTCGACTTGCCTCATCAGGTTTCAGAGAACACCTCTGTATTGGGAACACCATTCACCATAACCGTAGACAAACTGGAAGGCTGCTCTACCGGTGTTTCTGCACACGACCGTGCCGAAACCATCAAAGCACTTGCCGACCCGAATTCTACCCCACAAACTTTCGGCAGACCGGGTCACATCAATCCGCTCTACGCACAAGATAACGGAGTATTAAGAAGAAGCGGACACACAGAAGCAGCCATCGATCTTTGTAAAATGGCAGGCCTCTATCCAGCAGGCGCACTTATGGAAATCATGAATGAAGATGGCACCATGGCACGTCTGCCAGATTTGATGAAGATGGCAGAGGAATGGAACCTCAAGGTTATTTCTATCAAAGACATGATAGAATACCGACTCAAGAAAGAATCACTCATCGAAGTGGGCGAAGAGGTTGATATGCCTACAGAATACGGCCACTTCCGCCTTATTCCGTTCCGCCAGTCTAGCAATGGTCTGGAACACATGGCACTCATCAAGGGAGAATGGAAAGAAGACGAGCCTATTCTGGTCCGTGTTCACTCTTCTTGCGCTACTGGCGACATTCTGGGCAGCAAGCGTTGTGACTGCGGTCAGCAGCTCCACAAGGCCATGCAAATGATAGACGAGGCAGGAAAGGGAGTTGTTGTCTACATGCAGCAGGAAGGACGCGGCATCGGTCTGATGAACAAGATTGCAGCCTACAAGCTTCAGGAAGAAGGCTACGATACCGTTGACGCCAATACCCATCTCGGTTTCAAGCCAGACGAGCGCGACTATGGTTGCGGTGCACAGATGCTCCGCCACCTCGGTGTGCACAAAATGCGTCTGATCACCAACAATCCGGTAAAGCGCGTAGGTCTCGAAGCATACGGTTTGGAAATCGTAGAAAATGTACCTATCGAAGTTGTGCCAAACAAGTACAATGAGCGTTATCTCAAGACCAAGAGAGACCGCATGGGGCATACTTTGCACCTCGGATAATAAAATTATGTTATTATTTCAATACAAAACATGAAATAATGCTCAATTTTCTTCCGAAAAAGAAATAATTTGCTTACTTTTGCACACGATAAACAAATATAAGAATAAAATTATGGCACAATTATCTGATCGTTTAAACAGATTGGCACCTTCAGCAACGCTGGCGATGTCACAGAAGAGTAGTGAAATGAAAGCTCAAGGTATTGATGTAATCAACATGAGCGTAGGTGAACCAGACTTCAACACTCCTGACAATATTAAACAGGCAGCAAAGAAGGCTATTGACGAGAACTATTCCCGTTATTCACCAGTACCAGGTTATCCTGACTTGCGAAAAGCAATTGTAGCCAAATTAAAGAACGAGAATGGTTTGGAGTACACTACCAATGAAGTAATCGTTGGTACTGGTGGTAAACAGTGCGTCTGCAACGCAGTATTGGCACTCGTAAATCCAGGCGACGAGGTTATCATTCCTGCACCATATTGGGTAAGTTATCCACAGATGGTGAAATTGGCAGGAGGTACTCCGGTCATTGTGAATGCCGGTTTCGACCAGGACTTTAAGATGACAGCAGAGCAGTTGGAGAATGCCATTACAGAGAAGACCAAGATGCTCATTCTCTGTTCTCCAAGCAACCCTACCGGTAGCGTATACTCTAAGGAAGAACTGGCTGCACTGGCAGAGGTACTCAAGAAGCATCCTGAAGTATTTGTGTTGGCAGATGAAATCTACGAACACATCAACTATATCGGCAAGCACCACAGCATTGCTCAGGAACCGGGCATGAAGGAGCAGGTTATCATTGCCAATGGTGTATCTAAGGCTTACGCCATGACAGGATGGAGAATCGGTTTCCTGGCTGGTCCGGAATGGATCATCAAGGGTTGCAACAAGCTCCAGGGACAGTATACCAGCGGTACATGTTCTGTAAGCCAGAAGGCAGCAGAAGCAGCCTACACACTCGACCAGAGTGCAGTAGAGGAAATGCGCGTAGCTTTCGAGCGCCGACGCAACCTGATTGTAAAGTTGGCTAAAGAGGTTCCAGGCCTTGAGGTAAACATGCCACAGGGTGCCTTCTATCTCTTCCCTAAGTGCAACAGCTACTTTGGCAAGAGCAATGGTGTGAAGACCATCAACAACTCAACCGATTTTGCCATGTACCTTCTCGAGGAAGCACATGTAGCCACCGTAGGTGGTGACGCATTCGGTGATCCAGACTGTTTCCGCATGAGCTATGCAACAAGCGACGAGAACATCGTTGAAGCTATCAAGCGCATCAAAGAAGCTTTGGGTAAGTTGAAATAAAAATGGCTTAAACACCATGTTCAAGGGGCAAAATGTAAGAAAAATGCGAGATATTGGTATAAAATAAGCCAATATCTCGTTAAAACTTCTTAATTAGGCTGATAGTAAACTTTAATTTATTATCTTTGCCAATGCAAAATAGATAACCCAACTGTGTTTATTGACAAACGACACATTCAAGGTCTACGAAGCGAGAAAGAAAAAAGAAAATATTAATAATTTATTAACTAATAATTTAAAAAAAAGTAAAATTATGGCAACTACAAAACAAGCAGCCCCAGCTAAGAAGTCTGAGGGCTTTCAGGGAGTAAGAGGCGCATTCTGGATCATCGTGGTATGTGCTATCATCGCATTCACATTGTTCTTCACATGGTTCGGTAACGACATGCACTTCCAGGATCCAGGTGTACAGGATCACCCAGCAGACATTTGGGGTACTATCTACAAAGGTGGTGTAATCGTACCAGTTATCCACACATTGTTGCTCACAGTGTTGGCTATGACAATCGAGCGTTGGTTGGCTCTTAAGACCGCTACAGGTAAAGGTGCTCTTCCTAAGTTCGTTGCAAACATCAAGGCAGCTTTGAACGCTAATGATTTCGCTAAGGCTGAGCAGCTCTGCAACAAGCAGCGCGGTACAGTAGCTAACGTTGTTATGGCTTCTTTGAACGCTTACAAGTCTATGGAGTCTGGTGCTAACGCATCTTTGAAGAAGGCTCAGAAGGTAGCTAAGATCCAGCAGGCTCACGAGGAGGCAACTCAGTTGGAGATGCCAACTTTGACAATGAACTTGCCTATCATCGCTACAATCGTAACACTTGGTACTTTGACAGGTCTTCTCGGTACTGTAACCGGTATGATCAAGTCATTCCAGGCCATGGGTGAAGGTGGTGGCGCTGACTCAGCAGCACTTTCTGTAGGTATTTCTGAGGCGTTGATCAACACCGCATTCGGTATCTTGACATCATGGTGTGCCGTTGTATCTTACAACACATTCACCAACAAGGTAGATAAGTTGACATACGCACTCGACGAGGTAGGTTACTCAATTGCTCAGACATACGAAGCTAACCACGCAGAAGAGGCTTAATTTTTGCTAACCCTTTAAAATTTTATCGCTATGGGTAAAGTAAAAATTAAGAAGAGTGACATCTGGATCGACATGACGCCTATGTCAGACGTTATGACCCTGCTGCTTACCTTCTTCATGCTCACCTCTACTTTCGTAAAGAATGAGCCAGTTAAGGTAAATACACCAGGTTCTGTGTCTGAGATTAAGGTGCCAGAGAACGGTGTCTTGACCATCTTGGTTAGTCCTCAAAAGGACAAGGCTGGTAATCCTACCGGCGAGGGCCAAGTATTTATGAGTATTGATAATACCGATCAGTTGGGAGCTACACTGAGCACAATGACAGGAGCATTCGGCGTGTCATTGAGCCCAAAACAGATTGAGACATTCAAGAGCGAAGGTACGTTCGGCGTACCTATGGGCGACTTGAGTACTTATCTGACAATGAACGCTTCTAAGCGTCCACAGTATCTCCAGACTAAAGGTATTCCTCTCGACAGTATTAAGGGCGGTATGAGCGAGTTCCAGCAGTGGGTTGACGCAGCTCGTAACGTAAACGAAGACATCAAGATTGCCCTCAAGGCAGATGCTTCTACACCTTACAAGACCGTTAAGAGAGTGATGAACGAACTCCAGGATATGGACGAGAGTCATTACTATATGATTACACAGTTAAAACAACAGGGGGACGAATAAATGGCAAAGAAAGAAAGCAAACAAAAGAAAATGAATGTCCGCGTAGACTTTACGCCTATGGTGGATATGCTCATGCTGCTTATCACGTTCTTCATGCTGTGTACATCTTTGAGCAAACCTCAGACTATGGAGCTGACTATGCCAAGTAATGATGAGAATACTCAAGAAAATCAGAAGAACGAAGCTAAGGCTTCTGAAACTGTGACACTCTACGTAACAGCAGATAACAAGATTTATTATGGTGCTGGTATTCCTAAGTACGATGATCCAACATGGATCAAGGAGACTACATGGGGTAGCCAGGGCATCCGTAAGGTCTTGAGAGAGCACGCTACAGAAAACGGCACACGCCCTGTAGAAAGAATCGCACTTGCTGTCAAGGAGTTGAACATGGACCGTCAGAAGAATCCTAAGCAGTATCCTGATAGCATCTATCAGAAGAAGTTGAGCGATTTGAAGGCTGGTAACTTGAAGGACGGAAAGATTCCTACTCTTACTATCGTCATCAAGCCTACAGATAATGCTTCATATAAGAATATGGTTGATGCACTCGATGAAATGCAGATTTTGAACATTGGTACGTATGTCATCGATAAGATTAACGGAGACGATGAGAAGCTTCTCAAGTCTAGAAACGTTAAGATGTAAGATGTGTACTAACAATTAAAACAAGAAAGAAATGGCAAAAATTGATCTTTACGATCCTAAATGGGTCGATATGGTTTTCGCCGGAAAGAACAAGGAGTATGGTGCATACCAGCTCCGTAAGGGTACTTCTGGCAGAAACATCAAGGCTCTGCTTATCTTGGTCATTGCTGCAGCTCTCGTGGGTGGTTTTTTAGCTTGGAAGGTTATTGAACAGAAACAGGCTGAAGAGCAGCAAGCATATATGGAAGCTATGGAGTTGGCTAAACTCCAGCAGCAGGCTAAGAAGGAAGAAAAGAAGAAGGAGCCAGTGAAGCCTAAGGTTGAAATGAAAAAGGAGATTCCTGTGGCTCGCGAAACTCAGAAGTTTACCGCACCTGTCATTAAGAAGGATGAACTCGTAAAAGAGGAAAACCAGGTTAAGCAGATGGATAAACTGGATGACAAAGTTGCAGTCGGTACTGAAAACAAGGAAGGTGTGAAAGACCGTACAATTGAAGCTGTAAGAAATGATATTGCAGTGGCAGCTCCACCTCCACCACCAGCACCAAAACCTGAGGTTTCTACTAAGGTCTTCGACGTCGTAGAGGAGATGCCTTCATTCCCTGGTGGACAAGGCGCCCTGATGTCTTACCTTGCAAGCAACATCAAGTATCCTGTCGTTGCACAGGAAAATGGTGTACAGGGTCGTGTTATCGTATCATTCGTGGTAGAGCGTGATGGTTCTATCTCTGATGTTAAGGTAGCTCGTTCCGTAGACCCTTCACTTGACCGTGAAGCACAGCGTGTCGTTAAGAGCATGCCTAAGTGGAAACCAGGTAAGCAAAACGGTTCTGCTGTACGTGTTAAGTATACTGTACCAGTTGTATTTAGATTGCAGTAATAGAATGAAAAAAACATCTTATATTTTTTTAGGTATAGGATTAACAGTACTATCAATGGCTTTCTTCTCGTCATGTGGCGAGAAGAAAGCCAAAGATGGTAGAACTGATACTCCTACTTCAGGCACAATTGAATTTGTGGCTGACGAGAGTTTGAGTCCTATCATTGACGAAGAAAGAAGTCAGTTTGAGTATGAGTTCCCAAAAGCTAAACTCAAGCCGAAGTATACAGATGAAGTCACCGGACTTCAGATGATTAAAGATTTCAAAACAGCGCTTTTATTCACTACACGTAATTTGAAAGATAGTGAAATAGCCTACTTGAAGTCTAAAAGCAATGTAATTCCTTCTGTTTTCCCTATCGGTTACGATGGATTGGCATTTATTGTAAACAAGCAAAACAATGATACTTGTATTACGGTAAAAGATATCAAACGTATCCTTACGGGTAAGGCAACTAAATGGAGTGATATTGTGAAAGGTTCAAAGAGAGGCGACATCGAAGTCATTTTCGATAATACCCGCTCTGCAACAACCAATTATGTAGTAGACTCTGTATTGCACGGAGCTAAAATGGGTGCAAAAATCATGGCCGCAAAAACTAGTAAAGAGGTTATCGACTATGTGGATCAGAACCCAGGCTCAATCGGTGTAATTGGATCTAACTGGCTCAACGACCGCCGTGATTCAACCAACACTACATTTAAGAAGAATATTCATGTCATGCGAGTATCTATCAAAGATGTGGCAACACCATATAACAGCTGGCAACCATATCAGGCATACTTGCTGGATGGAAGATATCCGTTCGTCAGAACATTATATGCTATTGTAGTTGACCCTCACAAGGCATTGCCTTGGAGCTTCGCAAACTACATTTCAGGTCCAAGAGGACAACTCATCCTGTTCAAGACCGGATTGCTTCCATACAGAGGTGACATCACTATAAAGACCGTTAATGTAAAACGCTAAGAAAGAGACACATATAAAAAAATAGAATTATGAAAGCTATTAAATATTTAGTAGCAGGTTTGCTCGTCATGGGTTTGGCAGCACCTGCAATGGCACAGGATGTCAACTATAAGGACATGCTGAAACCTATAGAGACTACATTGAAGGCTGGTAATGCAGATCCTAAGGCTTTTGCCAAGGAAATCAAGGAATACCAGAAGGAGTTCAAAAAGGATCCTAAGGCATTGATTGCTTTGGGTAACCTTCTTGCAATGAACAAAAACTATGATCAGGCTAACGCTGTTGCTGATGCTGTCATCGCTAAGTTCAAGAACTATGGTGACGCTTACATTCTGAAAGGCGACATCTATGCAATGCAGGACAATGGTGGTGAGGCTGCTACATGGTACGGTCAGTGTATGACAATGGATCCTAAGAATCCTCAGGGATATATCAGCTATTCTAACGTCTACCGTAAAATTGACCCACAGGCTAGTGCGGAAGCTTTGAACAAACTGAGAGAAATCAACCCTAACTACCCTATCGAGGCAGAAGCAGGTCACAACTTCTTCAGCGCTGGCAACTACGAGAAGGCTTATGAGTATTTCTCAAAGGCTAAGCCAAACACACTTGAAGAGTATACTCAGTACGAATATGCTTTCACAGCTTATATCGTAGGTAAGAAGGAAGAAAGTTTGAGCCTTTGCGAAACTGGTATCCAGAAGTTCCCTAAGGATGCAGCTATGCAGGTTTTGGCCATGCGCGCTGCTGTTGACGTAAAGAACTTTGAATCTGCTCTCCAGCATGCAAACATCGTAATGAACACCGATTCTATCAAGAAGAATGCCAGTATCGTAGCTTATTATGGTTTGGCCTTGGCTGGCAACAAGCAGTATAATGAGGCTATTGCTCAGTACCAGAAGGCATTGGAGATGAAGGCTGACGATCCTAAGCCATTGCAGTATATCTCTGAGGCTTACAAGGAGTTGGGCGATGAAGACAAGGCTTTGGAGTACAACCAGCAGTACATGGACAAGAATCCAAATGCTGCTCCTACAGACTTCATGAAGCTTGCTGAAATCTATATAAACAAGGCTAAGAAAGATCCAGCCAAGAAGGTTGAAAATATCGATAAGGCTATCGGCGTGTACGCTAAGTTGGCAGAGAAGTATCCTACATTGAAGCCATTTGCTAAGCTTCAGGAGGGTAACACAGCTTTCCAGAATGAGTTGGACGACAAGGCTATTGCTGCTTATACAGAAGTAATCAATGAGCTGGAAGCAAAGCAGTGTGATGAAGATGAGCTCAGCTACCTGAAGACATCTTACCAGTATATGGGCTTCATCTATACCTACGACAAGCAGGATTTCAATACAGCTAAGCCATACTGGGATAAGCTTCTGAAGCTTGATCCACAGAACAAGTTGGCTAACGATGCTTACGAGAAGGCAGGTCTCAAGCCAGGTGAATAAGCATAACATTAACTACAACATATTGGGGATTGCATCAGTTATTGATGCAATCCCCTTTTAGTTTATTTGATTTGTACTATAAGCAAATAAAAGGAAATAACGATAAAACAAAATCTTTAAACAATAGAAAAAGAAAAGAGCGATTCCCAAGGGAACCGCTCTCAATGTTTTATGTAACTAAAAGTATCTACCTTATAGATTAAGGAAGACTGATTGCCTCGTTAGGGCAAACATCAGCACAAGTACCACACTCTGTGCAGAGGTCTGGGTTGATTGAATACTTATCGCCCTCAGAGATTGCACCTGATGGACACTCATCAATACATGTACCGCAAGCGATACAATCGTCACCAATTACGTATGCCATAATTATTAATGTTTAAATGTTTATAATGTTTTTGTATAATATGCTTTTAATTTGTCTTACTTCATAACATCAGGTATATTACCTAATAATTATGGTGCAAAGATAATAATAATTTCTGAAATACCTACAATTAGGTATAAGAATTTTCAAGAATTAGATTAATTTATACATAATCGAAATAAAACGGAAAGCAATATGAAGAGGAATATTCCGTTATAAATATATGAAACAGAAACTATTGACATTCATCATAAGCCTTGCCATCACAATCCAGGCTAGCGCACAGGAAAGAACGGTAGAAAACCGTCCTTATACCGATTTGCGCCCATTCCACTTCGGTGTATTAGTAGGCACCCACTTCCAGGATATAGAATTCCAGAATGCAGGACCGGTGACTTATCTTGATGCTGACGGCATTGAGCAGCAAAGCTGTGTAACAGTAGACCAGGACAGATGGGATACTGGATTTACAGTAGGTGTACTAGGAGAATTCCGCCTCAACACCCACTTCCAGCTACGCATAGCACCAGCCATGTATTTCGGTACCCGACATCTCTCCTTCTACAACATGCTGGAAAAAGATGGAGCCGGTAATCCAATCCAACAGAAACAGGAGATGAAGACGGCTTACATTTCCAGTGCCCTCGACCTGATATTTGCAGCACAGAGATTCAACAATCACCGCCCATACATCATGGCAGGAATCAACCCGATGATGAATCTGAACAGCAAGAACGAAGATTATATCAAACTGAAGAAAACAGATCTGTTCCTAGAACTGGGATTGGGGTGTGATTTCTATCTGCCTTATTTCAAACTTCGCCCAGAACTGAAGTTTATGTATGGAATAACAGATACATACGATAAAAATCACATCAAAAATATAAAAGACAAGAGTACACTTCCATATACTCTATCAGCTAAGTCAGCACATAGCAAGATGATAGCTCTTACATTCTATTTCGAATAATCGAACAATATCACAAAAGAAAAAGAGGCAGACTCCCCACAGCGAGAGTCTGCCTCTTCTAATTTATAAAGAATAGATATCTTTACTCAACAACTTCCCATGTAAAAACACAGCCGTTCTTCATGCCGGCATCAGCACCTTGGTAATCTGCAGAATAAGGACTTCCATCTATAGGATTCTTACCTACATAACGCTGCGTCTTCAGAGAAAGCAGCATGCAGCGGTTATAAAGCATGTCTTGCCATACAAACTCCTCTGCCTTGGAAGAGTCGGAAGTCAGGCGAACATCACCAGACAGACCAGCTCCAGCAATATAAACATATCGTCCGTCAGCAGTCTTCAAGGCAATCTTTCCCTGTCCACGGTCTTCAATGAAAAACTTCACTCCATTCCCCATATCCTTTTTGTTCCAGGAGTCATGTATCAAGCCGTGTCCTGTGGCATTCATCAGGTTGCCATCAGCAAGATTAAAGAGTCGGATTGTTTTGCCTATAGGCAGATTGGCGGTTCTGTCAGCCATCGGCTCTTCTACCTTGAAATCATCAAAATCAGCCACACCGCCATTCACATTTTTCTTATTGAACGCATAAAGTGCCACACGAACACCCTGGAAGGTCTTCAACTGATAAGGAGAAACCATCTGTTCGCCGATATTCTCCCAGTTCTTGCCATTCAAAGAGTAAGAATATTGCAACAGGCTCTTGTCGTAATCGCCCCAAAGACGCAACCACACCAACTTATTCTTGCCCAGCTCCTTAACAACCTCCTTATTGGTATTCTGGTCGAAGCATCTCAGGCTCAATCCATTATCCGTCTTCACTACACCCAACGAAGCATACGGCATATTGATGGCACCCAGACCAGCCTCATCGCCCACCTTCAGTCGGGAAGCATCCAGTTTTACGGATGTATAGGATACCGGTCCGATGGCACGCTGGGTGAGTGTATTCTTTGCCCAGAGCAATTGCTTGGCAGGCATCGAATGCAATCTTAGCCAGCCCTTTCGCTCCTTGTTCAGCGACCACATCTTGTCGTTCGGATTATGATTCCACTGCCAAACTGGCTTGAAGGTCTTGTCTGAGAAATCATCACATCTTTCGTATGGAGCCTGAGGAGTCTTGACCGCATCATTCGGTTTAAACCAGGTACGAGGCGAACGGCCCAGATTCTTCTCCAGTCCGAAGTAAGGCCAGCCATCCACCCAGGTGATAGGCGAAAGACACACCGTTCTTCCCACAGCATTGAAGTCCTGCATTGAAACGCCCCACCATTTACCATCCGGAGCCTGCACGATGCCGCCCTGATGAATAGTAGCACATATCAAACGAGTATCAGCAGGTTTGTTGTTTTTAAAAGCGAAACTATCATCAGGAACAGGTCTTCCTAAACCTACATTTTCAACACTCCATCCTGCAGAGTATCCAAACGATTCTCTCTCGCTGATTACACAGGTTTCGTAAGGTCCCCAGATGCTCTTGCTTCGGGCACACTGCATACGGCCCATCGGCGAATAATCGGCAGAGAGGATGTAGTACATGCCGTTGATTTTATACACATGATGTCCCTCACCCATCGCATTGCCTTCCGGAATCACCACCTTGCTGCTGCCCTCTACCGGACCACTCAAATCGGGCTTCAACTCCGTAACGGTCACGTTGCCATACTTGTGCACGGCATAAATCTTGCCATCCTCATCGAAGAGCACAGAGAGGTCGTAGATATCGCCATTAATCTTGTGATGCGTCCAAGGACCCTTGGCACTGTCCGAGATATAAACCTGCAATCCATGTCCGTTGATATTCGAGAAAATATAGAACTTGCCGTTATGATAGCGGATGGCAGGCGCCCAGATACCCTGTCCATAAGCCTCTTTGCCGTTTCTGAGATTGAAATCATCTGAATCATCGAATCGGTCGAAGCAGTAGGAAGAGAATTCCCAGTTCACCAGATCCTTGGAATGCAGCACCACCAGTCCCGGCACACTGTGCATTGTGGTACCCGCCAGATAGTAATCCTCCCCCACTCTGATGATATCAGGGTCGGAAAATTCATCATAAAACAAAGGGTTGGTAAATGTACCATTACCGTTATCAGCCGACCAAGACTTTCCTGCCAAGGTCTGTGCCGAAACACTTTTCGCAGCAGATTTCTTCTGTGCCGAAACACTCAAGGAGCCGCTCAGCAGAGCGATGCAACATGTTGCAATTAATACTTTCTTCATTGTAATTCTCAGGTCTAAAATTTTATAATTAATAATATAGCCGCAAAAGTACCACTTTTTATCCACTTATCGGTGGACAAAACGATACTTTTACGGCTTTTTTTGATATTTACCTATATAAAATACGATTATAAGACTTGAAACACCTATTTTAAACCGGAAAGTTGATAAGTCTTTCCTGGCTCTGTTTCCAAATCATATTCATACACCACTGGGATATTTGCCTTGACACCTTCTTCCACTCTCTGCTGCTCCATTGCTGTTTTTACTACAGCAGGTGCCAGCAAAGCATTCGGACAATCACCTTCAGCCTTCTTCAGATTCTTCGCCTTCAGCGGAACGTAGGAGCGGAGACGCAGCACGCCTCCGATGGTGGAGCGAATCTTCGCCTTCATCAGTCTGCCATTCTTCCAGTCCATATCCACCACAAAGCCGCCACGGGCACGAAGTCCCTTTACGCTTCCCATGTTCCAGGCATCAGGCAAGGCAGGCAACAGATGCACGGCTCCATCATGACTCTGCAGGAGCATTTCGGCGATACCGGCTGTTACTCCGAAGTTGCCGTCAATCTGGAATGGCGGATGAGCATCGAAGAGATTCGGATAGGTTCTGCCATCAGGATACTCCTTTGCCTGCGCATCAGATGGCAACAGACGAAGCATATTGCTGATGATTCTGA
>USSA01000037.1 GCA_900557255.1 uncultured Prevotella sp. | reverse complement strand
TTCGAACCGCCGACCCTCTGCTTGTAAGGCAGATGCTCTAAACCAGCTGAGCTAAGCGCCCTTACTTTTCGTAAGCGGTTGCAAAGGTACGACTATTTTTTGGTTCCACCAAATTTTTCAGCAACTTTTTTCGTTTTTTCTTCAAAAAAGTGCATTTTCTGGTGTTTTTCCTCAATTTTCAGGGTAAAAACGGTCAGTTTTTGCATTTCAATTGCCAAAAACAGCCAACCAAGAGAAAGTACTTACGATGGGACTGCCAAACCTCTTTCAACCCCAAAAGGTACTTATTGAGAAAGAAAAGTTCTTTTTAAGAAATTCAAAGAAACAAAAAAGGCATTCTTCACGAGGAAGAATGCCCTATTCTATTTTTATACCTTATATTATATATACTGTATAATTACTCACCAACCTGAACAGTTGCACGACGGTTGTAAGAAGCAGGAGTCAAATCCTTAACACCACCGTTAGCCTTAACTACGATGTTCTCCTTAGCAACACCCAACTTAACGAGCTCATCAGCTACCTTCTCAGCACGAGCCTTAGAAATCTTCTGGTTAACAGCTGCAGAACCTGTAGCGCTGTCAGCATAACCGTTAACTACCAACTTAGCGTTGTTGTCCTTAGCATACTGAGCGAGAGCCTGTACGTTTACGAGATCCTTCTTAGAAGCAACCTTAGACTTGCCGATGTTGAAGAATACAGAAACTGGAGTAGCAACATACTCCTTAACTGCCTTTTCCCCTACAGACTTCTGGTTGTTCAAGAGATTCTTCAAACGGTCGTTCTCTGCATTAGCATCGTTCAACTTAGCATTGAGAGCGTCGAGTTCTGACTGATGAAGAGCGTTGATAGCGTCAACATCTGGAACCTTGTTCCAAGTAGCCTTACCCAAGTTGTATGTAACACCGACCTCAACATTCAAAGAACGGTCGCGTCTTGCAATCACCTTGTCGAGTGAGCGAGATGTGCTAGGCTTAGCACCTGCCAATACACCTGTGTAACCATCATAGTCGCTAGCACCTACTGCATAGTTTACATCGAGGTTGACAGCCCACTTGTTATTGATCTTGAACTCGTTCAAGAGACCAACACCAACTACAGGAGCATAGCAGTTAGCGCTCATGTTACGGTTAATACCAAAACCTGCGTAAGGGATGCAATCCCAAACACGAGCCTCGTTGTAGCCACACAACATATTGCTAACATTGAACAAAACCTGCTCATTCAAAGTCCAATACTTATTTGCATTTGTTGACTTATCCTCAGAAACTACTGTACGGCCCCAAACGCCATTGAACTTGGTACGGAGACCGAGACCTGGTGTGAACCACTTACCTACAGCAACAGAGAAACCGAGATTGTTTCTGAAACCCTTGAGTGGGCTCTTAGAGAAACCATTGCCCTCTTCCTGGTTGCCCCAGAATGCAGAACCAGCAACGTTTGCCTGAACAAACCAATTGCTCCAGAACGAATTTGTTGCAACACTATACTTCTCAGTAGTTGCTGCATCCTGAGCCATACTGCCCATTGTTACGCTAGCCAATGCTAGCACTGCTAATAACTTTTTCATAACTTTATAATTTAAAAATCAATTTATATATATACCTTCTGAATGACGGAGCAAAGATAATACTATTTTTTGAAATAACCTTCATTTTCTAAAAAAAAAAGCATTTTTCGTTAACTTTTTTAAGTAAAACAGGATTTTTCCCCGCTTTTAACCTAAAAGATGCTCAATTTCCTGCTGACGGAGGATACAAAGTACCGACTTTCCGTCGGGCGTATAATTGACATTCTGGCAGGCAAACAGATCATTCACCAGCCCCTCCATCTCTTCATTACTCAATATCTGCCCCTGAGGTATTGCAGCCTGGCGAGCCAGACTCAAAGCCAAAGTCTGATTGATTTCATCAATGGCTGATACGCCCTTTTCTACTGCAGAAGAAACCATGTCCTGTACCAGTTTAAGAGGATTCAATCCTTCAAGTCCGCCAGGAACTGAATTAACGGCATAGCTTCCGCCTCCAAGATCTTCCAGTTCAAAGCCCATCGATTCCATTTCAGGCAGGATCTTTTCAAAGATTACCTTCTCAGACATCGGGAATTGCACAACCTCAGGAAAGAGGACTTTCTGGGAATGAAAGGTCCGGTCAGCCAACTGGCGCAAATACTGTTCGAACAAGACACGCACATGGGCACGATGCTGGTCGATAATCATCAATCCCGATTTTACCGCAGTCATGATATACTTACCTTTATACTGATAATGGGCTGGCGATTTCTCTGCAATGATACTGTCTGGCGTATTATCCTGACTAGAATCATCGGGAAACACCATGGTCTGCTCCATCCCCTGAACATCATCCTGATCTTTGAGTCCTTCATAAAGCTGTTCCCATTTTTCATCCACCTGAGGCTTTGACTTAGGAACAGAGAAGCCTGCTCCCATAGGAACTGCTCCCGTGGAAGAGGAAGACTTGAACGGATTATAACCAGGATTCAAACTGATCTTCGGTGCCGCAGCAGCAGTGCTCATCTCCGGATTATAAACAGGGATGTCCGGTTTATCCTCAGTATCGAAATCAATGGTAGGTACATCATTGAACATACCGATGGACTCCTTGACCGAAGCCGAGAGGATTTGCCAGATTGCCTGCTCATTCTCGAATTTGATTTCAGTCTTCGTAGGATGGATATTCACATCAATATCCTTCGGATCTACATCAAAATACAGAAAGTAAGGCACCTGTTCACCCTGAGGAACCAGACGGTCATAAGCAGCCATCACAGCCTTATTGAAATAAGGATGTTTCATGTATCTCCCGTTGACAAAGAAGAACTGATGCACACCTTTCTTTCTGGCAGATTCCGGTTTGCCCACAAATCCAGACACCTTACACATAGAGGTTTCTACATTTACCGGCAGGAGTTCCTGATTGAAACGCTTGCCGAAGACATCGAGAATGCGCTGACGCAAATTAGCGGCACGCAAATTGAATACTTCGGTACCATTGCTATGTAAAGTAAAGGTGATTTGAGGATTTACCAATGCAATCCGCTCGAAAGCCGTCAGAATATTGTTCAACTCTGTAGAATTGGACTTCAGGAACTTCCTTCGCGCAGGTACATTATAAAAGATATTGCTGACAGAGAAGATGCTTCCCACAGCACAGGAGCATGGCTCCTGTTTCTCATATCGGGAACCAGAAATCTGTATCAGGGTTCCTATCTCGTCGGTAGCCTGTCGTGACTTCAGTTCTACCTGAGCCACAGCAGCTATAGACGCCAAAGCTTCGCCACGGAAGCCCATGGTGCGAAGTGCAAACAAATCATCAGCCTTACGGATTTTGGAAGTAGAATGACGTTCGAAAGCCAAACGAGCATCTGTCTCGGACATACCTTTTCCATCATCTATCACCTGGATGTTGGTACGGCCAGCATCGGTAACTGTGACATGGATATTCCTGGCACCCGCATCGACTGCATTTTCGACCAGCTCCTTGATAACTGAAGCCGGACGCTGTATAACCTCACCTGCTGCTATCTGATTGGCAACAGAATCGGGTAAAAGTTGAATAATATCACTCATCTCTAAATATTAATCATATAAGAAAATGATGCTTCATTATAATCAGTCAGTCAGTTTCTGAAGTGGAGCTTCATGACGCTTAATGTTCTTGAGTTCGGAGCCCTTGGATTTACCACGCCATACAAAGATATCATTCTTATCTTTAGGACGCAAGTCCTCGAACCAGGCAAAATTGTTAAGTTTATATTTTGCCGGCGGAATCTGCGTCATAGGATACATGGTAGATGTAAACTTATTGGTCCAAATTTTCTCCATCTTCCTGCCCGGTCCCATATACATGCGCATGGTATCGGTCTCCAGATAATTCAAGCCAATGAGCGAACTGTCCTTATCATCCGTCATATAATAGATGGTCTGCACATTACCGATAGACTCTCCTTGTTTTATCTCACCTTTTTCAAAGTAAGATTTCATCTCAGAAGAACTGATCTGATTGAAATGAACACTATCCGGCATCTGCTCTACAGACAGCGCCTGTCCGATGACATGGGCAAAACGAACGGTAGAATCGTTCATGAAGACCAGAATCTTCTCGCCCAGCAACTGACGGTTTCCATTCCAGACGATAGGATCCTTATACATGGTCATGCAGGAATCCTGAGAATTGAAAACCAGGGAATCGCAGATGGCCTGCATATCCAGGCGATAGGCACGGACCTTAGGATAAGCATGCACCTTACGGTATACCGAATCGGTATTGATATGGAAGGTATTGATACGCATGGTATCAGAATGAACCCAAAGGGTATCTTTCTGCGAATAGTCGATCGCTACAGGATTGCGGGTGGCAAAGCCATTACCGGTTTTCTCGTTGTAACGCAGATAATTGCAAGTAAGGGAATTTTTATTTTTCTTGTCTACATAAACCACATTGCCATATCCGGTACTCTCTCCATTCTTTACATAATAGAGCGTATCACCCGTAAGTGTCTTGTCTTTATCTATAACCGTAGAACGGCCGTAAAGCTGTGCTCTATCGGTCTTGGTATCATAATATCCGTCTTCTGTCTTGACAACACTTGCACCAGAAACAATCTTAGAAGGTCCTACCATGTGAGCCTTTGACTTACGGACATCGTAATACAAAGTATCGGTGGTAACAACATCCTTGCCGCTGCGCAACTTGACATTATAGACAAACTTAGCCTCACGCGTTTCGGTATGATACTCACCCCAATCGGCAACCAGCTTATCCTTACCATCAATCAGCGTTCCGCCGTCAAAGAAGTTTGCCATATTATACAAGCGGTCGAAATCCAAGCTATCAGTACGCAAAGTCTGCCGACGATGATGCAAGACCACATTCTTGCGTGCTCTCATCATCTGCATCTGCCCATCATACTCTGCTCTATCACAAGTGAGTGACAAGGTGTCTCCCTGCCGGTAATGAACATGTCCGAAAGCTTTCACGGAATTAGAAGCCTGATAGAAATACGCGCTGTCACAGGTAAGATGACTGCCCTGATGCAAGAAAGAGACCTTACCTTTCAATATTTGGGCATCAGGATTATTACCGAACATATCATAGTACAATTCATCTGCATGCAAAAGATATACGCGGTCACCATGAGGGCGTTTTCTGGCATGCTTCTTTGGAGCCTGCATGGCTTGCACCAGACAAAACCCAAACAGGCATAGAATCATAACCGATATGATTCTATGCCCTCTGATATGATTATTTAATCTTTTATTTATCATTTAATCCAACCTTGATATTCAAACTTACAATCCTTATAGCGATCGTTCATACGAACATAAGTCTGCTTGATTTTATTGACTACCCAATCGTGCAAGGTCTGGGCACGCTCCTTAGCCAACACTACATCCTTCATCACCTGAAAATCTTCGGTAATGGTAGCTCTATGTCCGTCAACACGGCTTACCAGTTTTACCAAAGCACAAGTGGTTTTACCCTTGGAATTCACCATCGTGAAAGGTGCAGAAACCTCACCTACCTTCATTGTATCTACCACACGGGCAACCTCAGTAGGCAGATCCTTCATCTGGAAACGGGAAGTTCTTGACTGGTCAGGAGTAACATTGGCCATCAAACCCTTGTTGTTGCGGGTATCCTTATCATCTGACAGTGCTTCAACAGCCTGTTCAAAGGTAAATTTATTGGCACGAATATCATTACCGATAGAATCCAGACGGCTGATAGACTTATCAATCGCATCTTGAGAAACACGAGGCTTGAGCAGGATATGGCGACACTTTATCTTGTCACCACGTTTATCAATCAACTGAATGATATGGTAACCGAACTCAGACTCAACAATCTTTGAGATTTTCTTTGGATCAGTAAGATTGAATGCCACATTCGCAAACGCAGGATCCAACATACCTCTACCAATATAATCCATCTCGCCACCCATACGGGCTGAACCCGGATCTTCAGAATAAAGACGAGCCAAAGTAGCAAAAGAAGTCTCACCCTTATTCACACGGTCAGTAAACTCACGCAACTGATTCTTCACACGGTTTATCTCCTCAAGAGGGATACGTGGCTGCATGGTAAGAATCTCAACCTCTACCTCAGTAGGAACAAAAGGGATACTGTCGGCAGGTAAATTCTTAAAGTATTTACGAACCTGAGCCGGCGACACCTTGATATCCTTCACCAGTTCCTGCTTCATCTTCTGAATCAGCTGTTGGTTTTTGAAATCATCATGCATCTGCTGGCGCATCTGGGTAATACTCTGCTTGCGATACTCCTCCAATTTTTCACGAGAACCAATCATGGAAACCCAACTGTTGATCTGTTCGTCGATACCATTCATGACTTCTGACTCAGATACTTCGATACTATCGATAGCAGCCTGATGGAGAAAAAGTTTCTGAACGGCAATCTGCTCAGGAATAGAACAGTCTGGGTCACCAGTATATTTAATACCTTCAGCCTCAGCCTGCAAACGGGTTACCTCGACGTCTGACTTCAGAATAGCCTCATCGCCGACAACCCAAATTACCTCATCAACCACACTACCCTCATTGATTTTCTGAGAATCGGCAGCAGCTTGTTGCTTGATATTTGCAGAATCAGCCTCATGAGCCAAAGCACTACGGCTTGCTCTTGTTGCACTAGCACTTATTCCTACTATCATCAGCAGGGCTATAAATGCCATGGTCATTTTATATCCAGTATTCATGTATTGTTTCTATAATATATTAATGTATATTGAGAGTGGTCAACATACTACGGAAAACCACCACTTTATATTTCTTCTTCAATTGTGCGACCCATTGTTTCTCTAACGAGTCTTGATAGTCAGCAAGTACCACATCCGGGTATTCGCCATTCCGGGGCAGATTAACCTTCATCTTCTTCAGGCGCTTCATTTCCCATTTGTATTTTTTCTTATTCTTGGCATAGAAGGCAGCCAGACCTTTTTTATCAGCAGCAGCCTTATCCCAAATATTACGCTGGCAGATTTCATTCAGCAAAAGGTTTTCTACTTCCTCCTGCTGCTGGTAGGTTCCCCGCCAATTTTCTACCTTAGCATCAGCAACATATTTTTTCTGATTACCAGCATCATGTTTATCCAGCAACTTGACGATATGATAACCAAACTCAGACATAAACGGTCTACTAATCTCACCCTTTCGCAGAGAGAAAGCTACTTTTTCAAAAGCCTGCACAGTCTGACCTTTTGTAAACCATGCCAAAGTCCCCCCATTGACCGCAGACCCTTTATCATCAGAACACTTTTTTGCCAGGTCTGCAAAATCTGCACCTTTGCAAAGTGCCTGATAAATAGAATCGATTCTTCTTTCCACCACCTCCTGTTCCTGGTAAGATGCTTTCTGTCCCAATCTCAAGAGGATATGTGCAACATGAACACTGCCTTTATCGGGCATCAACTCGCATGACCCGACATCATCATATCGTTTCAACACACGCCTGATATCAGGCAAAGTATCGAGATGAGCATCCTTAGCAGCTTGCACTTTCAGCTTATAATCAACAAAGCCATCGGTAAACACCCTGACACTTTTAGAATCAACCGTATTTCCCAAATGATTTTTCTGATAAAAGTACTCAAATTCCGACTTCCTGACAGATTGACCATCAATAATCATAACAATTGGGTCGGTATGAGCAAAAGCAATGCTCCCCGAAAGGAGCATTGCCGCTATAAGTGCATAAAACTTCATATTTCCTAATTATATTATTCAGGACGGCTATAGTTAGGAGCCTCACTGGTGATAGTGATATCATGTGGATGACTCTCCAACACACCTGCATTTGTGATACGCGCGAACTTGGCATTGTGCAAGTTCTCAATGGTTGCAGCACCGCAATATCCCATACCAGAACGCAAACCACCAATCAGCTGGTAGATAACCTCCTGAACAGTTCCCTTGTAAGGCACACGACCAGCGATACCCTCTGGAACCAATTTCTTGACATCCTTGGTATCACCCTGGAAGTAACGGTCCTTAGAACCATTCTTCTGTTCCATAGCCTCCAAAGAACCCATACCACGATAGCTCTTAAACTTACGGCCATTGAAGATAATGGTATCACCAGGACTCTCCTCGGTACCAGCAACCAAAGAACCGATCATGACGCAGCTACCACCGGCAGCCAAAGCCTTTACAACATCACCTGAGTAACGAAGACCGCCATCAGCTATCAAAGGCACACCAGTACCCTTAAGAGCAGAATATACATCATAAACAGCACTCAGCTGTGGAACACCAACACCGGCAACCACACGAGTAGTACAGATAGAACCAGGACCGATACCTACCTTAACACCATCAGCACCATTCTCTACCAAATACTTGGCAGCCTCGCCAGTAGCCACATTACCTACCACAACATCTACCTGTGGGAAGGCAGCCTTAACTTGCTTGAGTTTCTCAACTACACCCTTAGAGTGACCATGAGCAGTATCGATAACGATAGCATCAGCACCAGCCTCAACCAAAGCCTTGGCACGATCCAATGTATCTACAGTAACACCCACACCGGCAGCCACACGAAGACGTCCCTTGGCATCCTTGCAAGCCATAGGTTTGTCCTTAGCCTTTGTGATGTCCTTGTAAGTAATCAAACCTACCAGGTGATTCTCGTTGTCAACTACAGGGAGTTTCTCAATCTTATTCTCCTGCAGGATGGCAGCAGCAGCAACCAAGTCGGTCTGGATGTGAGTGGTAACCAAATTCTCGCTAGTCATTACCTCATCAATCTTCTTGTCCATGTGGCGCTCAAAACGAAGATCACGGTTGGTAACAATACCTACAAGATGATTTTCATCATCTACCACAGGAATACCACCGATATGATAATCATGCATCATATCAAGAGCATCCTTCACTGTACTGCCACGACGGATGGTGACAGGGTCATAAATCATACCATTCTCAGCACGCTTCACAATAGCAACCTGGCGAGCTTGCTCCTCAATGGTCATGTTCTTGTGAATTACACCGATACCACCTTCACGAGCGATAGCTATCGCCATTGAAGCCTCGGTAACGGTGTCCATCGCTGCTGTAACGAATGGAACGTTCAACTCGATGTTACGAGAGAACTTGGTTTTCAACTCTACCTGTTTTGGTAGTACCTCTGAATACGCAGGGATAAGAAGGACGTCGTCGTAAGTGAGACCGTCCATTACAATTTTATCTGCAACAAATGATGACATATTGTAACCTTTAAAAATTTATTGCGTGCAAATTTAGCAATAATTTCTCAGATAGAGTTCGCTTTTCACGAAAATCTTACCTTATTAATGCTATTTAACGTGATTAGTTGGCTTGTTCGGACAAAAACTTGATTCTGACGAGTCGAATTTCGTCTTCATTGTAGTCTTCACCCAATTCATCTTGAGCTGCATTCAAATCATCAGTATCGCTCTCCATGAAGTAATCGTAGATGTCATCTACATGATCATCATCCACAACTTCCTCTATGAAATAATCGATATTCAGCTTGGTACCGCTGTAAACGATTGCCTCTATTTCGTCAAGCAATTCTGAGAAATCCAAGCCTTTTGCTTCTGCCAAATCATCAAGATCTATCTGGCGGTCTATGCTCTGAATGATACTTACCTTCAAGACTGATTTCTTGGCAACTGTTCTGACACGTAATTCCTCAGGACGCTCTATCAGATTCTCTTCACAATACTGATTGATCAAATTACAGAACTCCTTACCATACCTCTTTGCCTTACCGGCTCCAACTCCCTGTATGTTCTGCAATTCCTGCATATCTACAGGATACATCGTTGCCATCTGTTCCAGAGAAATATCCTGGAAAATAACATAAGGCGGCAATTTATGCTTCTTTGCTACTGTCTTACGCAAGTCTTTCAACATGGAGAAAAGTGTCTGATCCAAAGCACCTGTATTATGCTCGCTCAGAGGCACTCCATCAAAATCATCAGAGAATTCCTTATCGGCAACGATCATGAATGATTCAGGATTCTTAATGAAACGCTTACCCGCAGCTGTCAACTTCAAAAGGCCATAGTTCTCTACATCTTTCTTGAGATAACCGGCTATCAACGCCTGACGGATAACAGGATTCCAAACTTTAGCATCCATATCTTCTCCTGATCCAAACTCCTCCAGTTCATCATGCTTGTGAGAAACGATATCATCAGTAGCACGTCCCTTTACAAAATCGATGATATATTCCTGGCGGAAATTCTCCTTCACCGCAGCAACAGACTCCAAAACAACGAGCAGCGCATCCTTAGCCTCGAATTTTTCTGTAGGATGCAGGCAGTTGTCGCAGTTATGGCAGTTTTCTTCATGATATTCCTCACCAAAATAATGAAGCAACATTTTTCTGCGACAGACAGACGATTCTGCATAGGCAGCCGTTTCCTGCAACAACTGTCTGCCGATATCCTGTTCTGCTACAGGTTTGTTCTCCATAAACTTCTCCAGTTTTCTGAGGTCTTTACGGGCATAGAAGGCAATACATATACCCTCGCCTCCATCACGTCCGGCTCTACCCGTTTCCTGATAATAACCTTCCAAGCTCTTGGGTATATCATAATGAATAACAAAACGGACATCAGGTTTATCGATACCCATTCCGAAGGCGATAGTAGCAACAATGACATCAATACGCTCCATCAGAAAATCATCCTGGGTTTGAGAACGAGTAGCCGAATCAAGACCGGCATGATAAGGAGCCGCTTTGATTTCATTGGCTTTCAACACCTCTGCCAATTCCTCTACTTTCTTACGGGAGAGACAATAGATAATGCCACTCTTTCCTTTGTGTTGACGAATAAACATGATGATCTGACGATCGATATCCTTGTTCTTCGGGCGCACCTCATAATACAAGTTAGGGCGGTTAAAAGAACTCTTGAATTCTTTGGCATCCATGATGCCTAAGTTTTTCTTGATATCAGTACGTACCTTATCTGTTGCAGTAGCCGTAAGCGCTATGACAGGTGCAACACCTATTTCGTTAATAATAGGGCGAATACGACGATACTCCGGTCTGAAATCGTGTCCCCACTCAGAGATACAGTGAGCCTCATCAATGGCATAGAACGAAATCTTTACAGTTTTAAGGAACTCAACATTATCTTCTTTCGTCAAAGATTCAGGTGCAACATACAGGAGTTTGGTCGTACCATTGAGAATATCATTCTTCACCTTCTCTATAGCCGACTTATTCAATGATGAATTGAGATAATGAGCCACGCCATCACTTTCACTCAAACCATTAATAACATCTACCTGGTTCTTCATCAAAGCAATCAGAGGAGAAATTACAATAGCTGTGCCCTCCATAATGAGCGAGGGCAACTGGTAACACAAACTCTTACCGCCACCTGTAGGCATCAATACAAAAGTATCATTGCCACTCATCAAATTTCTGATGATTGCCTCTTGATCACCCTTAAACGAATCGAAGCCGAAATAATGCTTCAACTGTCCTGTAAGATTAACCTGTTCTGTCATATCCACCTATTATTATATTATATATGTCTATATATACGATTAAATAGCATTCAATTGGGCGAAAAGCCCAACTGATTTATGCTGTTTCCAACTGTCCGAGATGAGATTTATCCAACTGTTGCTTGGTATACTCCAGCGTAACAGTGAATGATTTAACCTTCTCTGATGGAATCTCAAACATAGCATCCATCATCACAGCTTCAACAATTGAACGAAGTCCGCGAGCACCCAATTTATACTCTACCGCCTTATCTACGATATAATCGAGTGCTTCCTCATCAAACTTCAACTTGATGCCATCCATCTCAAACAATTTCTGATACTGCTTGACAATTGAATTCTTAGGTTCAACCAAGATTTTGCGCAAAGCCTCCCTATCCAACGGATTGAGATAAGTAAGCACAGGCAAACGGCCGATAATTTCAGGTATCAAGCCAAAAGACTTCAAATCCTGTGGAAGGATATACTGCATCAAATCCTTCTTATCTATCTTAGCTACATTCTGAACCGAATTATAGCCTACTACGTGCGTATTCATACGCTGAGCTATTTTACGCTCAATACCGTCAAAAGCACCACCACAGATAAACAGGATATTCTTGGTATCAACATGGATATAATCCTGATCAGGATGCTTGCGTCCACCCTTAGGCGGAACATTAACCATGGTACCTTCCAAGAGTTTCAACAATCCCTGCTGTACACCTTCGCCACTCACATCACGCGTGATAGAAGGATTATCGCTCTTGCGAGCTATCTTATCAATCTCATCAATGAACACAATTCCTCTTTCTGCTGCAGCCACATCATAATCAGCAACCTGCAACAGACGCGACAAGATGCTTTCAACGTCTTCACCCACATAACCTGCTTCAGTAAATACAGTGGCATCAACAATGGTGAAAGGAACATCCAACATCTTAGCTATTGTACGCGCCAACAAGGTTTTACCTGTACCGGTACTACCAACCATGATGATATTACTCTTTTCGATTTCTACACCATCTTCATCCTTTGGCTGCTGCAAACGCTTGTAGTGGTTATATACAGCGACAGCCAAATTGCGCTTAGCCTGATCCTGACCGATGATATATTCATCCAGGTATTTTTTGATCTCTACAGGCTTTGGCACCTCTTTGAGAACAAACTTACCCTCCCCAGCTTTAGGAGCCAATACCCCTGTTGACTGTATAATTTCATAAGCCTGCTTAGCACAATCTTCGCAAATGAAGCCATTGATACCCGTGATGAGTAATCTGACTTCATTTTCTGATCTTCCACAGAAGCTACATACTTTCTTTGGCATATTATAATTATTATCTCTTCTTGCGCACCTTATTATATATACGCATATTTACTTAAAACAATTCGTTATTTACGAACCAACACATTATCTATCATTCCATATTCCTTGGCTTCTTCAGCTGTCATCCAATAGTTACGGTCGCTATCAGCATAAACCTTATCATAAGGAGTATGAGAATGGTCAGAAATGATAGTATACAATTCCTTTTTCATCTTCAAGATTTCGCGAGCCTCAATCTCAATATCAGAAGCCTGACCCTGAACGCCTCCTAATGGCTGGTGAATCATGACACGGCTATGAGGCAAAGCAGAGCGTTTACCCTCCTGGCCAGAAACGAGCAGCACGGCAGCCATAGAAGCAGCCATACCTGTACAGATAGTAGCAACATCGCTAGAGATAAACTGCATGGTATCATAAATACCCAAACCAGCAGTAACGCTACCACCAGGACTATTCAAATAGATAGAAATATCCTTGCCACTATCTACAGAATCCAGATACAGCAATTGCGCCTGCAATGTATTTGCGGTGTAGTCATCAATCTGTGTACCCAGGAAGATGATACGGTCCATCATCAAGCGAGAGAATACATCCATCTGAGTAACGTTCAACTGACGCTCCTCCAAGATGTAAGGGTTCATATACTGAGCCTGTGCCTTAATAACATCATCAAGCACCATACCATTCATACCAAGATGCTTGGTTGCATATTTTCTAAAATCGTTCATATCTATATAGTATTTTACGTCTTAAACCATACGAAAAAAGAGGTTATCGACCCTTATTTCTCGTTCGGTGGAACAAAGATAATAAAAAAAGTCGATAACCTCGTATTTATTTGAAGTTTTTTTTCAAAAAAATGTTATTCCTGCATCATCTTGTTGAAATCTTCTACAGAAATCTCCTTTTCGTTGAGTTTTACAGCTGTTTTCAGAGCTGCAGCCAACTTACGGTCGATAGAGCGATCTACAAGTGCATCTGTAGCGTCACCCTTCTTGAGGATTTCCTTAGCATAGTTCTCAATGTACTCCTCAGGAATGTTGTTCATACCATACTGAGCGAACTGAGCACGAGCAGCCTCCTTAGCTGTCTCCATCAGGTCATTGTCATCAACCTTGATGTCCTGAGCCTTGATGAGCTGCTCCTTGATAAGATGCCATGTCAACTCCTTGATGCTCTCAGCATAGTTCTTCTCTACGAACTCCTCGCCCTTATCCTTGTTGTTAGCCAACATGATACGTTTCAAGAGTGCATCTGGGAACTGCAATTCACCAACCTTCTTCTCGCAGTGCTCGCGAACGTCGAGAATGAACTTATAATCAGAATCGTTAACGAGCTGTGCCTGCAAGCCCTCTGCAATCTTAGCACGGAAAGCAGCCTCGTCCTTCACGTCAGTATCCTCGCCGAGAACCTGCTTAAAGAGCTCTTCGTTGATTTCATGCTTCTTGAAACGCTGGATTTCTGTAATCTGGAAGCTGAACTCTGACTCCAAGTCCTTAACAGCTTCACGCTCAATCTTCAGGAGTGAAGAAACCTCAGTATCGTTCTCTGGATAAGCCTTCTTAGGGTTGAATGTGATTACATCACCGAGCTTAGCATCGTTGAAGAGATTCTTCTGCTCGTCAACCTTGATGTAGCTAGGCATCAGGATAGCACCCTCTACAGTGATACCACCTTCCTTGGTATTGCCATTTTCATCAAGCTCACGCAAGTCACCCTTCAAAAGGTCATTCTCCTCGTACTTCTCAGCCTTCTCATAGCTACCTGCACGCTGAGCGTACATATCAATCTGCTGATCGAGAATCTTATCATCAACTGTGATGTTATAATAATCAACCTTGTCGCGACCATTAAGAGTTACCTTGAACTCTGGAGCAACAGCGATATCAAACATAAATGTAAAAGAAGTACCCTTCTCCAAGTCAGCTGGCTCCTGCTTCTCTGATGGGAGAGGCTCACCGAGCATCTGGATATTGTTGTCCTGTACATACTTGTAAATCTGCTGACCAACGAGCTTGTTGATAGCTTCCATTTTTACAGATGGACCGAACTGACGCTTAATCATACCCATAGGAGCCTGACCAGGACGGAAACCTGGAACATTAGCCTTCTTACGATAATCTTTCAATGTCTTCTCGACATCATTCTTGTAATCTTCCTCTTCGACAACGAGGGTCAAAAGACCATTAATCTTGTCAGGATTTTCAAATGAAATTTTCATCTTGATGTTTGTTATTTTATTATTGTTAATATTTTCTTTAATTCTACAGTTTTCGTGTATAACCGCAATTGGCTTGCAAAATTACACATTTTTAATGGATATACCTAATATATAAGAGAAAAAAATGATTTTTTAACCATCAGTCGCTGCTTCTTTGGCTCTTTTTTGCTCATCTATGAGCTGAAAGTCCTTCTTTCTGAGCACAAAACTGTTACTCAGATACTTTTCGCGCACAATCTTATTCTCTGCCAATTCCTCTGGTTTGCCCTGAAAAAGAATCTTACCTTCGAACAGCAGATAGGCTCTGTCTGTAATGGTCAGAGTCTCCTGTACATTATGGTCGGTAATCAAAATACCGATATTGCGATACTTCAACTGCCATACAATATGCTGAATATCTTCTACCGCAATAGGGTCAACACCAGCAAATGGCTCATCGAGCATGATAAACTTCGGGTCAATAGCCAGACAACGGGCAATCTCTGTACGGCGACGCTCACCTCCGGA
This sequence comes from uncultured Prevotella sp., assembly GCA_900557255.1. The sequence goes on along the minus strand of USSA01000037.1, from coordinate 6,322 downwards.
AAGCTGATCACCCTTATTCTTACGAACCTTATTGAGACGAAACTCGTTAATAAGACTCTCTAACTTCTGCAACTGATAACTACGTGGTTTTCCTGTCATTTCCAAGACTGAAAGTATATTGTCCTCAACACTCATCTTGCGGAAAACACTGGCCTCCTGAGGCAGGTATCCGATTCCCGCACGGGCACGTTTGTATACAGGAAAATCTGTAATTTCCTGATCTCCCAGAAAGACATGTCCCTCATTAGGCACAACAAGTCCAGTTGTCATATAGAAAGAAGTTGTCTTACCAGCACCATTAGGTCCCAGTAATCCCACAATTTCTCCTTGCTTCACATTGATAGAAACTCCATTGGCAACCGTCCGTTTACCATAGCGCTTCACCAATCCCTCTGTTCGCAAAACCAGAGAATTCTGATTTTGCTGTTCGTTATTGTTAATTTCGTCCATAATTAGCTAATTTGGCTGCAAAAATACTAAAAATAAAGGAAATATCGCTTATAAAATCAAAAACTATTCATAATATTGCAGTTTTTTAGAGGATTTTGGTTAATTTTGCAGCAAAATTCAGTTTTATAATAGCATGTTAATAGAAAAATGGCTTACCACCTTCGGTAAATATCTCATATTGATGGGACGTTCTTTTTCCCGTCCTGAGCGCATGCGCATGTTCTTGAAACAATACATCAAGGAGATGTCGCAATTGGGTATTGACTCTATTGGTATCGTTTTACTGATATCCTTCTTCATTGGAGCAGTTATCTGCATCCAGATGAAATTGAACATTCAGAGTCCATGGATGCCACGATGGGTTTCAGGTTACACCACTCGAGAAATCATGCTTCTGGAGTTCTCTTCAAGTATCATGTGTCTGATTCTCGCAGGTAAAGTGGGTTCTAATATCGCTTCGGAGTTGGGAACAATGCGTGTCACCCAACAGATTGATGCCCTTGATATCATGGGAGTGAATTCAGCATGTTACCTCATTCTACCTAAAATCATCGGCTTGGTTACCATCATGCCATTCCTGGTTATCTTCAGTTCTGGCATGGGTATCATCGGCGCCTACGGAACAGCGTATATTGGGCATATCCTACCACCAGATGATCTGACACTCGGCTTGCAGCATTCATTTAACCAATGGTTTGTATGGATGAGCATCATCAAGAGTCTTTTCTTTGCATTCATCATTTCCAGCGTATCTTCTTATTTCGGTTATACCGTAGAAGGTGGATCTGTTGAGGTTGGAAAATCGTCAACCGATGCTGTTGTCTGTTCTAGTGTTTTGATTCTGTTTTCAGATGTTTTCCTCACTCAAATTCTCTCGTAAACTATGATAGAAGTTAGAAATCTCACCAAGTCGTTTGGCGACAAGGTTGTATTAGACAATATAAACGTCACCTTTGAAACAGGAAAGACTAATTTGATAATCGGACAGAGCGGTTCCGGAAAGACTGTACTCATGAAGAATCTCGTAGGATTACTTCAGCCAACAAGTGGTGAAGTTCTCTACGATGACCGTGCCTTCACCCAGATGTCGAAAAAAGAAAAAGTCCTGATGCGCCGCGAGATGGGAATGATTTTCCAAAGCGCAGCCCTGTTCGACTCTTTGAATGTACTTGAGAATGTCATGTTCCCACTTGATATGTTCTCTACTATGAATTACAGGGAGCGCGTAAAACGGGCCCAGGAATGCCTTGACCGCGTCAATCTGATTGAGGCTCAGCAGAAATATCCGGGTGAAATCTCGGGTGGTATGCAGAAACGAGTAGCTATTGCACGTGCCATCGTAATGAATCCAAAATACTTGTTCTGCGATGAGCCAAACTCAGGTTTGGATCCAAAGACCTCACTTGTGATAGACGAACTTCTTTCAGGCATCACCAAAGACTATAATATGACTACCATCATCAACACCCACGACATGAATTCGGTGATGGGCATTGGTGAAAACATCTGCTTTATCTACCAAGGTCATAAAGAATGGCAAGGCAACAAAGATGAAGTGATGACCTCAACAAACGAGAAACTCAACGATTTAGTCTTTGCTTCCGATCTCTTCCGCAAAGTAAAGGAGATAGAGCTGGAAAAAGCTAAAAACAAATAAAACAGTAACGTTCAAAAAAAGCCATCAGCTCAGAAAGTGGCTGATGGCTTTTTTATTACAAAATAAATCCTATCTCATTTTCCAGGCATCCTTTACCTCTACCATAGGTACCACAATCTGTTCTTTAGTACTATCACCATACACCACTTGCAGAAAAACATCAGCAACATGATGCGCTGTATCAGCTTTTGCATTCAGAACATTCACCTTAACCATACCTTTATGTTCATCTTGCTGCTGCTCAACAAACATTTTGGCATTCATCAGCAGTTGATCCTGATAACCATTTGGCAACCGATAAGGTTGATTGTAACCATCTACAAACTCCTTATACTTGCCCTCTAAAAGCAAATCATAATATCCCTTGGCTGCAATACCTGCAAGATAGCCAGGATCAGGTTTCTCCTCCCTACAGGAAGAAAATCCCAATCCCATCATGAATATCATAAAAATCAAAAGTTTCTTCATTTTTATACACTTTGATTCTGCATTCTTCGCTTCATTTATTTACTTCTGACGAATGAAGACGTTGATAGGACAGCCATGTAATGACCAGTTCTCACGAATCTTATTCTCCAGGAAACGGCGATAGTTCTCCTTGACATACTGAGGCAAGTTTGCATAGAACACAAACGAAGGAATTGTTGTATTAGGCAACTGGGTGCAATACTTAATCTTGATATACTTACCCTTTATGCTCTGTGGAGGATATGCCTCGATAATAGGCAACATCACCTCATTCAACTTAGAAGTTCCAATATGAGCCTTACGGTTCTGGTAAACTTCCTTGGCAGTTTCCAATACTCGGAAAATACGCTGCTTAGTCAAGGCTGAAGCAAAGATGATAGGAAAGTCTACGAATGGAGCCATACGCTTGCGGATTGCATTTTCAAAAGTATCAATTACCTTCTGATTCTTCTCCTCAACCAAATCCCATTTGTTTACGACAACCACCAGACTCTTGTTGTTCTTCTGAATCAACTGGAAGATGTTCATATCCTGGGTCTCGATACCACGGGTAGCATCGAGCATCAGGATGCAGACATCACTATTCTCGATGGCACGGATAGAACGCATCACAGAATAGAATTCCAAGTCTTCGCTTACCTTGTTCTTACGACGGATACCAGCTGTATCAACCAGGTAAAAATCGAAACCAAACTTATCGTATCTGGTATAGATACTATCACGTGTAGTACCAGCAATTTCTGTCACGATATTACGATCCTCACCGATAAAAGCATTGATAATGCTACTCTTACCTGCATTCGGACGACCTACTACCGCAAAACGAGGAATATCTTCTTCGATTGCCTCCTCAGGATTATCCTGAAGTTTGTCCAGAATCATATCAAGCAAATCACCAGTACCACCACCTGTGGCTGCACTGATACACTGGGGATCCCCCAAGCCTAACTTATAGAACTCAGCAGCCTGATAATACTCTGCGCTGTTATCAACCTTGTTAGCAACAAGGATAACAGGCAATTTGGCACGACGCAAAATAAGCGCCACGTCTTCATCCCAATCAGTAAGGCCAGTGTTAACGTCTACCAGGAAGAGAACCAGGTCAGCCTCTTCTGTAGCAACAAGCACCTGCTTGCGGATAGCATCTTCAAAAATATCATCAGATTTTACAACCCAACCACCGGTATCAACAACCGAAAATTCTCTACCATTCCAACTGCACTTACCATACTGACGGTCACGAGTAGTACCGGCAGTATCACTAACGATAGCGCGACGTGATTGAGTCAAACGATTAAATAAAGTAGACTTACCCACATTAGGGCGTCCTACAATAGCTACTAAATTTGCCATAAACAGTCATTATCCTCCTTCCTTTTAGGAGGTATTCAAGGATGTGGTCTCTGCATCCAAGTTAATAATTTGCCGAAGCTGACCTTGCTCCGGCCCTCGCTCTTTTGGCGAGAGTCACTCCCTCGATTACATTCAGGGAGGAGTTATTTTAGTTGATAGTTTATAGTTATTAAAGGCGACCTTAAACTATTAACTCTTAACTATCAATTATTCCGGATTATATCCAAAGGCATCAAGTTCTCGCTGAGAGCTGCGCCAATCCTTATCAACTTTTACGAAAGTCTCCAAGAAGATTTTCTTGTCGAAGAACTTTTCCAAAGCCTTACGACTCTCGGTATTCACCTTTTTCAATGCGATACCCTGGTGCCCGATGATGATACCCTTTTGGGAATCACGTTCAACATAAATCACCGCATTGATGTGGATACGTTTTTCATCTTCCTTAAATCGCTCCACTCTTACCTCTACAGAATAAGGTATCTCCTTATCATAATAGAGCAAAATCTTTTCTCGGATAATCTCTGAAACGAAGAAACGGGCAGGCTTGTCTGTCAGCTGATCCTTATCAAAGAAAGCAGGAGATTCCGGCAAGAGTTCCTTAATGCGCTTCAAGAGCATATCCGTTCCGAATTTATTCTTCGCTGAGATAGGAAGAATCTCTGCATTAGGCAACAAAGAGTGCCATTTTTCAACAATATCACCCAACTTCTTCGGATCACTCTGATCAATCTTGTTGATGAGTAAGAGTACAGGAATCTGCATTTTCTTAACCTTTTCCAAGAATTCCATGTTCTTTTCTGGGTTCTCTATCACATCAGTCACATAAAGCAGCACATCAGCATCCGCCAATGCACTTTCCGAGAAGGCAAGCATCATCTCCTGCATCTTGTAATTAGGCTTCAAAACACCAGGAGTATCAGAAAATACAATCTGCATATCATCAGTATTCACAATACCCATGATACGATGACGGGTTGTCTGAGCCTTAAAAGTTGCAATACTAATACGTTCACCCACCAATTGATTCATCAAGGTACTTTTTCCCACATTAGGGTTACCTACTATATTTACGAAACCAGCTTTATGCATAAAAAATTGAATTTAGCAAAATTTTACTATCAAGAAGTTAAGCTCTATTGTTTTTAAGCTAAAGAAACGCATCCTTACTTATTTATAGAGAAATAAGAAAGATGCGTTTCCTTATATAGATTATTATTCTATCCTATTTTTATAGATTACTTTCCGTAAGCAGCGCCATCATACGCCCACTTATAGAAAGAAGCGCCATGTACAAATCCTGCACCAAATGCTGTGAAGATGACGTTATCGCCCTTCTTCAATTGGCTTTCAGCATCCCAGAGTGCCAATGGAATTGTTGCTGCACTAGTATTTCCATAATGATCGATGTTTACAACCACCTTATCAAGTGGAATTCCAGCACGCTTGGTTACTGCCTCGATAATACGGAGATTAGCCTCGTGAGGAATTACCCAGTTCACATCATCAGCCTTCAGATTGTTCATTTCCATGATCTTCATCACGTCGTTGCTCATATCTGTTACTGCGTAACGGAATACAGTACGACCTTCCTGATAAAGATAGTGCAGGCGATGATCAACTGTAAAATGTGATGGAGGGCAAACAGAACCACCAGCCTTCATGTGAAGGAAAGGCAAACCTTGTCCATCTGTACGAAGGTATGAGTTCTGAACACCAACGTTCTCCTCTTCAGTTGCCTCCACCAAAACCGCACCTGCTCCATCTCCGAAGAGAACACAAGTAGCACGGTCTGTGTAATCTACCAATGAAGACATCTTATCAGCACCAATCACAATAATCTTCTTGTATCTACCACTCTGAATCATGCTTGCTGCAACATCAAGGGTATACAAGAATCCACAGCAAGCTGCAGAGAAGTCAAATGCAAAAGCATTCTTCAAGCCCAGCTTACCGAGGACGATAGATGCTGTAGAAGGGAACTTGTAGTCAGGTGTCGTGGTTGTTACAATCAGTGCATCGATTGTATCCGGATCAACGCCAGTCTTCTGAATCAACTGCTTGGCAGCTTTACGCGCCAGATAGCTTGTTCCGAGGCCTTCCTCTGTAAGGATGCGGCGCTCTTTGATACCCACACGGGTGGTAATCCACTCATCTGTAGTATCTACCATGCGAGACAATTCCTCGTTGTTGAGGATATAGTCTGGCACGTAGCCACCGACACCAGTAATTACAGCATTAATTTTACCCATTATTCAGCTGCTTCCTTAACGATTGCAACCTTACCACGATAGTAACCGCAAGTAGGGCAAACAGTGTGGTATACATAGTATGCACCACAATTAGGGCAAACTGCCAATGTAGGAGCTACTGCCTTATCATGAGTTCTTCTCTTAA
>USSA01000036.1 GCA_900557255.1 uncultured Prevotella sp. | reverse complement strand
AAAGTTGCTCAAAAATTTGGCTATGTCTTAGGAATCAGAAACTTCCATATGGCTATTGGACAGACGAAAAAGTTATCGAAGAGTCTCGAAAATACCATACAAGAATAGAATTCAAGCAGAATGCTCCAACTGCATGTAAACTTGCCTATCAAAGAAAATTGATAGATAAAATGATATGGTTAAAGACAGACCGACATAAAAAACGTGGTCCTCGTAAGGAGCAGAAATATACGAAAGCTGTAATTCTTTCAATCGTGGAGCATAATAATTGTGTTACAATAACCGATTTGCGTTTGTTGAACGAGTATGCCTATAATCAAGCAAAGAAGAATGGATGGCTTGATGATTTAGGGCTTATTCGTCCTAAGCATGAAAATGGATTTTGGACAAAAGAAGAAGTATTGAAGGTTGCTAAAAAGTATCCAAGTAAAATGGATTTTCAAAAGAATGAGCCTACAGCATATAAATGGGCAAGTGAGTATGGAATTCTTGATAAGATGGAATGGATGAAACCACATGACTATGACGAAAGAAAAGATGAGCATAACTCAGTGGTGTATGCCTATCTTGATGAAGAAAACAAAGTGGCGTATGTTGGTTTGACAATAGATAGTAATAGTAGAAAGAGAAGTCATAAATATGATTCAAATAGTGCTGTAAGAAAGTACTTCGGTGAAAGTATTCCAGAACCTATTATTTTGAAGGTAAATTTGACAGTGTTAGAAAGCCAATATTATGAGGATATTTATAAGAAACAATACGCAAAGGATGGTTATCAACTTTTGAATGTTGCGGCTACTGGAATAAATACAGGCTCTACAGGTGGAATTACTAAATGGACTTCAAAAGAGAAGGTCTTTGAAGAATCAAAGAAATATCACACTAGAAGTGAATTCCAAAGAAAAGCTGGTGGTGCTTATAATCATGCCAAGCATAACAAATGGCTTGATGAGATGACTTGGCTAAAAGCTCCTGAGAGAAATATAAAATGGACTTACGAAGCTGTTATTGAAGAAAGTCACAAATATGAATATAAATGTGATTTCAGAAAAAATGCAGGTGGAGCATATCAAACAGCAAGCGAAAATGGTTGGCTTAAAGAAATGGTTTGGCTTAAAGACAAAAAGAAGCCTCATAATTATTGGACAAAGGAAAGAGTATTTGAGGAAAGTCACAAATATTCAAACAAAAAGGAATTCGAAAATAAAGCCAAAGGTGCCTATATTAAGGCGATGGTTAATGGCTGGCTTTCAGAAATGGTGTGGTTAAAGCCTCTTCCTATAGGAATTATATCAAAATGGACAAGAGAAGCAATCATTGAAGAATCTAAGAAGTATTCTTCAAGAACGGAGTTCGCCTTAAATAGCCCGACAGCTTATCAGCATGCATGTAAAGATAAAACCATTTTCTGTGAAATGCCGTGGATAAAAGACAAAAAGAAACCTGATGGATATTGGGATGTTAAAGAGCATGTTTTGGAAGAAGGTAAAAAGTATAAAAATAGAACAGCTTTTTCTGTGGGTGCTTATACGGCATGGAAAAAAGCAAAGGATTATGGCTGGATTGACGAAATAGAATGGGCAACTCAATGATTCAAAATGGTAGTGTATTTTAAACTGTGTTAAGGTTTATATTTTTCCCTTTTCTCTTACCTCCTCTGAGCGACACGATTTAAATCGTGTCGCTCAGAGGAGGAATACCAGCCAATTTCATAACAATTTTGCAAGCAATATCATACATAAATACATTTACTGATGGGTTGTTGGCAAAGAACTCATAGCTTTCATTTGAATACAAATTATGTTCACATTCATTTCTCAACTCTGTTATAGTTGATATGCTTTTTCCGTTTCGTCTTAAATTCGCTTTTACTATTGTGTCTTTAACTTTTTCCAAATTTTCAATATTTTTGAAATGTGAGATTGTTTCTTCAACCAATTGGGCTCCACCCATTTTTCCTTTTTCTAAAATGTATTCAGCAAATGAAGATGCCATGGCAAAAAGCATATTGAATCTTTGAGGTTCACTCACAATGAATGAATCTATAAACTGTCTGACATATCGCTGTAGGTCTTGGTCATGTGTATGACTTGTATTTGCCAACTTTATAAATTCAATGACATTATTCGCTTTGACATACAGGTTGATATGAGAACCGATATCCTCAAATGGTCGTCTTTGACTTCGCAATGTAACTTCCATCTGATTGTTAGCATCACTACTATTCTTGAATTCTTGGAGTATTTCTATTGGATGGCAATAATATAGAGATATCAAACAGACCAATGGCTTTTGAATATCTTTAGGGCAAACGATACATGTTGTAGTCTCATCATTATACCCAAAAGTTATCTCGTTACCTAAAGCCTTTATTGTCTTTGGAGTGGATCCTTTTGTTAATCCTTCAATTTCTTTAGGTGGCAAATTTATAATTATACCATCATCCATATGTTTGTCACTATTAAATTCCAGTCTTACTCGATTCAGTTGCAACTCGTATATATGTCCATTGCATTTTATACTGTCAATAGAAGACTCTCCAAGAAACACAGATGTGTTATTTTTGCATTTACGTAGTGAGAAATCTTTAAGTAAATTTCCACTCATGTACTTTTCGCTTATGATTCTTGAAACTTCTGTATCTATAGAAGACTTATCTGTTAGAAATTTTAGAATTATATGATTTCCCTTATAGGAAATGGAAGCCTGAAATTTTTCAATATGCTTTGCTAATTTGAAACTTAATTCTGCCATTATAGTGATAAAAAATAAAAGTTGAACGTACTTTTGCATTATCGTAAAATCTCAGATAACAGCAATTTTTCATTTTCTGCAATCTGCTTTGCAAAATCAGAGAACGTTTTGCAATTTCTGGGAATAGCCAAAGCGTAAATAGCCATGGAACCCTTGTAACTATCTTTGTGCATCCTTTCGGATATAGTTCTGTTCTCATCTCCAATCAAAGGACATATAATGCCTCCTCTTTGTGCTTTCAATCTGTACATATATGCCATAACTTGATGAACATCATCACGTTCTATGTCTAAGTGTTTTCCTTTTTGTGCAAGTCTTTTGTACTTTGCGTCAAGTACAAAATCTTTCTTCCTAAAGTCAGGAAATCTTTGACCTCCATGCTCAAAAAGATAAATAGCACCAGTGCCAAGTTTATTTTCTGGATGTTTAAAACCTGCATTACTCAATAGAGTATTCAAATATTCCTCCCAAAACCATGCGCCATCAAACAATATTCCGTAAACTTTATCGCTGTCTATGCCATACTTTATTTCTTCTTGTCGAAGAATTTGGAGGCAGAGCTTTTGTAGAGCTGTATATTCCTTATAAAAAGGATGATAACTCGGACATAAATTTTCGGTTATAATCTTTGTTCTTTCAGACCGATTATAAGATGGGGTATATGAGACTATCACCCTTACGCAGTCTTCAACGATTCTGTCAGAAGACAGAATCGTATAACCAATGGATATCGTTTTTATGTATTCTATTGTGTGGCGTATAAGTTCTGTGATAGAATTGTCATAGCAATATTCCTTAGTATTGTATGCAATAGTTCCACAAAACGGAATGTTTTCTTGAATATGGCGATTAATGTCTATAGTACCACGAACATTAGAGTCGTTATAATACTTTCTTCTGTATTCCTTATATAAGCCTTGCCCCATAGTCTTTTTCAATAGTGCAGGAAAAAGGTACAGAAGAAAGTCAAAAATGCTTTCCTCTGATGAAGTAAATTCCAAATTGAAGAAATTAAACCCTAATACTTTCTGCAATATATAATGTAGAAAGTAATCACTTTTGTAGTTGTCGAAACGTGAATATATTTTCAAAAGCTGATTCTTCCGTCCCACAAAACCCATAATGTTCCCAGATTTAATTCTGACGGAATTCTCATCTTCTGCATAGATGTCAACAATCTTTCTATCGCCAATTCTTCCATCTGCATCGTCTATGCTTAATGGAAAAACTAGCAGATGGTTGTCTTCCTCACATAGCTGCTTAATAGGTTTATTGGCGATAGAAAATAGGTCTGATACTTCTTTAATAGAGCAGACTTTTCCTTTATAGTCGTTGTCTTGAATTGTAATCATTCGTCAATTGTATCTTTAGAGGTGTCATCCAATGAGTCAAAATAGATTTGCTTAAACTCTTCTACTTTTGCATCGGCATAGCTGTAGCTACGAAGATAATCCCTAAGAAGCATTTCAATATGCAAATCCCATAATTCAGAAAAGTCACCATTGTAGTTCTCTTCACTTAATTTCAGAAAATATGCAGGACCAATCTGGTAAGCTTTTCCAAGTCCACGGGTATTTGTAATTGCTTTGTTCAATGCTGTCATCACCTTTATTGCTTTTTCGCAAATATTAGGATTAAGTTTTTCAGAAAGCATGTCCATACGGTCTTCTGGTTTTATCTCTTTCCAAGCAAAACGTCTACGCATAGCGAAATCCATACTTTCTATGCTACGGTCTATGTCGTTCATCGTGGCAAGAATATAAACATTTTCGGGGACAAAAAAGCCATCAGCAAATATATCCTCCTTGTCTATAAGATTCTGATATTGGGTCTTAACCTTACCTTTTTCCCCTCTATATCCAGGGTCAATGGCATAAAACAACTCACCAAATATTTTTGAGAGTTCACCACGGTTTATTTCATCGATTATGAATACGGACTTGGCATGCTTGTTTAATCGAACAAGTTCGTGTTTGCTTCTTCTAAACAATTCTTTAAGGATTAATGGGGCTGTAGTATCAACTTCTTTTCCACCATTTAATTCTTTGCATTTATCCTTGGTTATTTTTGTTTCATCTTCAAAATCTTGTAGGTTTTCCGCAATTTTTAAATATAATTCAAGTAGCTTATTCTCGCTAACATAATGCTTCTGATAATTGGCGTTTTTAAAAACGATGTGATTGTTGTCATTCACGTATGTCGTTCGTAAATCAGTATTTAGGCGGTCAATATCGCCAGACTTCAATTCTCGAACGAGTTCTTTGTAAGCAATACTAAACAAAGTCGGTATGTCAAGAGCTTTCTTGCAGAATGTCTTGAACACTCCATCAACTCTTTCAAAACCTAATTGCTTCCCCTCTTTGATAGGTCTTAATCCTTCAATAAAATCAGTATAATTATAAGATGAGTGAAACTGGACAAATTCTACGTTTGCCCCCATCGACTCTGCTATTTTCTTTGCAAGATAAGTCTTTCCTGTACCAGGTGCTCCAGTAAGGACAAGATTCTTGTTCGCTTCCAAAAGATTTATATAGTTTATTATACTTTCCATATGACTGACGATGTTTTTTCTTTTTAATCGTTCCTTTTGCAAAGATACGCTGAATATTCGAAACAGTCAAACTTTTCTTGTAATTTTTGTGATTTATAGTCATAGATAAGGGTGTATCAGTTAATTCCAGTGTCTATAATGTGGGATTGTTTACAGGTGCGTCCAAAAAAGCAGTGAAAACTTTGTTAGTTTCAAAATAAAGCCTTAACTTTGCACATATAAACTGGTTAAATTTCATAGCATGATGAAACAGCAAGTAAAACAAGTACCATACGGAGTGTCTGATTTCGCCACGGTGATGAGTCAGAATCTATATTATGTCGATAAGACGATGTTTTTGCCAGAGCTGGAGAAGCAGCCTCGCAATCTCTTCTTCGTCCGTCCCCGTCGTTTTGGAAAAAGCCTGTTTCTCAGTATGCTCTACTCTTACTATGACTGTAATCAGAAGGAGAGTTTCGAAAAACTCTTCGGTAATTTGTGGATAGGCAAGCATCCTACATCCCTGCAAGGAATTTACCACGTACTGTTCTTGGGTGATCTACCAGTTCATGATAGATTTTTTTGTATTTTTTGAATAGCTTTGGATTGGATTTCTTCCATTTCTTGATGACATCTTCTGCACTCCTGGAAGTAATGATTGTATAAATCATAAACTCGCAAAATAATTGTCAATATCATCATGCGACTTCAATGTGATACATTGTCCACTATGAATTTCTTCTCTCGCTTTGTCAAGCTTCGCTTGCAAATCGGGAGTAATCGCATTAGTTGATGTGCTCATATCCTTTGTTTTTAATTGTTATTTGATGGCAAAGATAATAAAAAATAATGAGAAATGAGGTGATTCTTATGAATTTTAACACAGATAATCACAATTATAGTTGTTAAGCAAAAGTTTCCTTCACAAAATTTGTGAATATCGAATTAAAATATTATCTTTGCAGCATCAAAACATTAAGGTTATGATAGTAAATTTCAACGAGGATTATCTGCGTGATCTATATAGATCTGGCAAATCTGATAAAAAGCATCGCTTTCAACCGCAAATAGTTAGAAAGTATATTCGAGTGATAGACCTTATGATATCGGAAGATAACGTTCAAGGTCTATGGAAATATAATTCTCTCAATTATGAACGGTTAGAAGGAAATAAAGAAGTTTTGTCCTCGGTAAGAGTGAATGACCAATATCGAATAGAATTTGAAGAAGAATTTGAGGATGGTCAAACTATTGCAACCATATGTAATATAACTGAATTGTCAAACCATTATAAATAATATAGTTATGAGCAACGATAATAAAACAACAAAGAAAATGCGAGCAAACGAGATGACTCCAGCTTTTCCTACGCATCCAGGGGATGTTCTGAAGGATGAGATAGAATACCGTGGAATCTCTCAGCGCCAGTTGGCGGAGGAAATGGGGATTGCTTATTCTGCCCTGAACGAAATTCTGAATGCTCGTCGCCCAGTAACGGAAAAAACGGCCCTGCTCTTTGAGGCTGCACTTGGAGTGAATGCTGAGCCTTTGTTGAAAATGCAGATGAGATATAATCTGCAATCTACTAAAAGTGATTCTACTTTTATGACGAGATTGGCAAAAGTAAGAAGGGTGGCTGCAGCCTTGTAAAAACAGAAGATATGAATAGTGATAATATAGATTTTGTAACTTGTTGCATTGGCTACTTGTCTCGTTGCTTGAGATAATATAATCAGCAAGTATATCAACGTCTTAAGACTTCTGGTATACTTGCTGATTTGATTTTTTACACAGATAATCATAATGTAAAGAGTCTGATAACTCTATCTTTTATCACAAAACACCCATTTATAACTCTATCTTTTATCACAAAACATGTCTTTATAACTCTATCTTTTAGCAAAGTTAACATAAAATAATTGCTTATCTCACTAATAATCAGTATTTTTGCGCATAATCTTTTAAAGGATCAAAAAACTAAGAATATGGCTAGAGCAACAGGTTCAATCAATTATTTGGAGCATCGCACGCCCTTGAAGGACGAAAGCGGTAAGTATCAGATACATCCGATGTTCGTAAAACGGGATATCGTTGACCGGGAGAAGATGGAGAAGCGTGTTCGCGATCATTGTGCGATGAACGTTTCGTCCTTTATCTCTGCATTGGAAACGCTGGAGGATGAAACGCTTTACGCCTTGGCTGAGGGCAACGAGGTGAGGGTAGGCGATATGTTTATCGTCAAGCCTAAGCTGGGGATGGTGAAGCATAAGGACAAGAATGGAATCGAATGGAAAAGGACCTATCATGAGGGTGATCTGATTCCAGCCAATGAGGTGGATATCTGCGGCTTGGAAATTCAGCCCACGAAGGAGTTTCTGGAGAGGCTGAAGCGCCACTCTAATGGTTGTAGCCGACAGTATTGGAGTGTGAAATCTACTCCAAAAGAGGCGGATAAGGAGTTTGCTGATATTGTAGAGATTTGTCAGCAGCAGGGTTATATCACGGTGAAGGATATGATTCGTGAATTCGGTGTTACCCGCTATCACGCCAATAAGGTGTTGAATGACCTCTGTGAGGAACCGGCTGCCAGAATGTATGCTACCAAGGAAGGTCCAATAACGCTCTATCGTTTGTGGAAGAAGGAGTAACTAAGACGTAGTTGTTGAAACGGCTCTTTAGGTTGACGGAATCGTTTCCTTATATTGAATGAATCGTTTCCTAATCTCGAATGAAGCGTCTCTTCTCGTTGAAGGATGCGTATCCGAGAGTTAAAAGAAGCGTATCCGAGAGTTAAAAGAAGCGTTTCCAGGAGTCAAAACAAGCGTCTTTTAGAGTACAGGCATATACCTTCTCAGACATTGCCACTAGGCTCAGCAGCTCTGCCGAGCCTAGTCAGCAGGTCTGCTGACTGCAGTCAGCACCTCTGCTGAGCCTAGTGACAACACCTTTTAGTCGTACAGCTATAACCTCTTTAGTTGTACAACTATACACTCTTTAGTTGTACAATCGTAAAATGATGATACTTCTATGATATATTGGGTGCTCTCATTCAATCCAAACATACAGCATCTTCCTTTTATAACGTTCGTTTGCTTTTGTTCTATTTCAACAAACGTCTTGTGTAATCTATAAATATTTGTTACCTTTGCATGAAAAGAACAATATAATACACTACTTAGTATGGTGGTTAAATATGAGATTCGTCAAACAGTTTTCTCATACCTCTTTTACCTATATGATTTATGAACAAAAAATATCAGTTTAAGACAATGAAGCAAGTAAACATTCAATATTACAATTCGCCTTGCGGAGAAATCATCTTGGCATCGATGGGTGACGAGCTGTGCCTTTGTGATTGGAATGAAATGCCATGTGCAGAGCGCAATAAGCATCGGCTTTTGCGGTATATGAAGGCTGATTTCAAGATAGGAGCATCCCCAATCCTGGATCAGACCAAAAAGCAATTGGATGAATATTTTGCCGGTAACCGCAAGATATTTGATATTCCGTTGCATCCTGTAGGAACTGATTTTCAGAAAAAAGTATGGCATGCATTGCTCGAAATACCCTATGGAGAGACAAGAAGCTATAAGGAAATAGCTATAAGTATAGGCAAAGCTAACGGCATCAGAGCCGTGGCAAGTGCCATCGGAGCTAATGGCATCAGCATTTTCGTTCCCTGCCATCGAGTTATCGGAAGCAATCATTCCCTTACAGGTTTTGCCGGAGGATTGGACGCAAAGAGAAAGTTATTGGAGCTTGAAGCTGAATAAAACCAACATAAAATGGTGATTTATTATTAATTTAAATATCCGTAAAAACAAATTTTGATTAATTAATAGTTGTTTCTCTTACATTCTTAGTAAATATCATTACCTTTGCACCATGGAAACATTATTAGACGTTCATACACATACAATAGCATCAGGTCATGCTTTCAGTAGTTTGCAGGAAATGACCTTGACAGCAAAGGAGAAAGGGTTGGATATCTTGGGAATCACAGAGCACGGTCCCAATATCCCGGGTACCTGTGATCCTATCTATTTCAGAAACCTTCATTGTGTTCCACGCCAGCTCTATGGAATCAAACTGATGCTTGGAGCAGAACTCAACATCCTCAATACGATGGGAGATATCGATCTCGACGAGGATTACTGGCGTATGCTGGATATCCGAATAGCAGGCATCCATAGCCTTTGCTGGCAGGGAGGAAGTAAGGAGGAGAATACGCAGGGTGTCATCAATGCCATGCGCAATCCCTTCGTGCAGATTATCTCTCATCCCGGCGATGGTACGGCAGAACTGGATTTCGAGGAACTCATGAAAGTTTCCAGGGAGACGCATACCTTGCTTGAAATCAACAACCATTCCATGGCTCCCATCCGCCACAAGACTGTGGCTGCTCCCAATAATCTGGAACTGCTGGAACTTGCCAAGAAGTATGAAACTCCAGTCATCTTCGGAAGTGATGCCCACTTCTCTACGATGATTGCCGACTACAGCAACATTATGCCACTGGTAGAAAAAGCAGAGTTCCCGGATGAGCTGGTTCTCAACTATCAGCCAGAGAAATTCATGGCTTACCTCAAGCCAACCCCTGAAAAATAGAAAAATTTAGTTTCACATTTCAATTTACACGACTATGATTATAGAAGAAATCATCAAGTATAATGAAAACTTCGTAGCCAGTAAGGCTTACGAAAAGTATATTACGAGTAAATATCCAGACAAGAAACTTGCCATTCTTTCCTGTATGGACACCCGCCTCACTGAGCTTCTGCCAGCAGCTTTGGGCCTGAAGAACGGAGATGCCAAGCTCATCAAGAACGCCGGTGGACTGATTATCAGTCCTTTCGACTCTGCCATGCGTAGTCTCCTTGTAGCCATCTACGAATTGGGTGTAGAGGAAATCATGGTCATTGCCCACTCCAACTGCGGTGCATGCCACATGAACGGACAGCAGATGAAGAAATTGATGCTCAAACGTGGCATCCATCAGAATGTTATCGATACCATCGGGCTTTGCGGCATCGACCTCGACCATTGGCTGGAGGGATTCCACGACACAGAGGATTCTGTAAGGAATACCATCAATACGATCCGTACACACCCTCTCGTACCAAAAGACGTCAATCTTCATGGCTATATCATTGACTCACAGACGGGCAAACTGACAGAAGTGAAATAGAATAAAGGTATTATTTTAATTAAAACACATAACTGCAGTTTGTTGTACTTTCACCTTCCCTCTATGATGCTCTTTCCAAGAAAGTAACTTTCGTTACAGCCCCCACATATCATTCAGCATTCTGATAGCTGATTCCGAGCGGAATACATGGTCGCGGAAGGTGATGATGCCTTCGGGAGCAAGGTGGTCTTCGAAGGAATTGACCAGGAAATCTGCTTCGAGCAGAATGCGGTGGTCAAGGCTGGTAACATCTTTATAAGTATGATGATGGGCAATGAGCCAGCAGATTCTTTCTATCTGTGCGGCTGTGAATCCATCTACTTCTGACAGTACTTTTCTTGCCTCGTCAGGACCCAGTTCTTCCTGATGCTTGCCATTGCAGTTGCCGTATCTGGCTTCTGAAACGTGAATGCCTACATCGTGAAGAATGGCTGCTGCTTCGAGCACGAAGAGGTCTTTCTGGTTCATTCCCTCTGCTATCGCTATCATACGGGCAAAGTCGTGTACCTTCACGAAATGCTGGATGCGTGGCGCATCGCCACCATCATATTTTATCATCGCCCTCATCAGTTGGGCGAGTATCAATTCCTTGTTTGTCATCATTTTATCTGATTCTGTCATTATTGTTTTTTATTGATGGATATAATCCAAAATCTGCTCTGCATGAATTTTGGTCTTGATCTCCTTTGGAGTGAAGATCTTCTCAATGACACCTTCTTCGTTTACAAGATAGGTGGTGCGGAGTATTCCGATGGTCTTTCTGCCGCAGGTTACCTTCTCGCCCCAGCAGCCGAGTTCCTGCAGTAGGGTGGTTTCGGTATCTGCGATAAGAGGGAACTGCAAACCCTTGGTTTCGGCAAACTTCTTCTGCAAAGCCTGCTTGTCCTTGCTCACGCCGATAATCTCATAACCGGCTGCAGCCAGCTCCTCCTTATGTGCCTGCAGTGAGCAGGCCTCAGCAGTACATCCGCTGGTGTTAGCCTTCGGATAACTGTAGAGCACAATCTTGCGACCACGGTAGTCGCTTGCCTTTATCTCACGTCCGTCCTGGTCAATGCCAAGAATCTCTGGTATTTTATCTCCTACATTCATAATTCTATATTTATTTATTATATGTCTTGTTAAATGCAAAGATAATAAAAATAATGCGAACCGATGTGGTTTTTGTGATTTTTAACACAAGTAATCGTTGTTTGCCTTTCTACCTGGAAGTTTAAACGAATCTTTCTTTTGGATAAAAAAAGAAAAATATAGGGAGGATATTTGGTAATATGCTGATATTTACTTACTTTTGTGTAATGAACGTTCATGGTATGAAACAGGGAGCGTGATACTAAACAGGTAAAAAAGGAAGAAAATGAAAAAGATATTTTTGTTTATATTATTCTGTCTTTCCGTATGCAGAATGTCGGCTTACGACTTTTTGCGAGCTGTGAAAGATGAGATTCCGGGAGGTTACAACTTCTGGGTTTATACGCCGGTAGATTATTTCTATTCGCAAGAACAGACTCCTGTCGTCATCTTTCTGCATGGTGCCAGTCTTTGCGGCAAGAATCTGGATAAGGTGAGAAGATACGGACCGCTTGATGCCATCGTCAAGGGGCGCGATATCGATGCGCTGACCATCGTTCCGCAGAATCCGGGAGGAGCTTGGAATCCGAAGAAAATCATGGATATGCTCGACTGGGTGAAAAAGAATTACCCATGCGATTCTACTAGGGTTTATGTCTTGGGTATGAGCTTGGGCGGTTATGGCACCATGGATGTCTGTGCTACTTATCCCGCCAGGATAGCTGCCGGCATGGCGCTGTGTGGCGGCTGTTCGTATAAGGATGTGAGTGGATTGGGCGATTTACCTTTCTGGATTATCCATGGCACTGCAGATAGGGCAGTACCAGTCAAGCAATCGAAGGTTGTGGTAGATAAACTTGTGAAGGATGGCAAGGATACCCGATTGATATACAACTGGTGGAAGGGTGCCAATCACGGTACCCCTGCCCGCGTGTTTTATCTGAAGAAAACCTATCAGTGGCTCTTCTCTCACAGCCTTTCAGATAAGGACAGACCCGTGAACCGCAACATCAGTATTACGATGAGCGATCTGGGCAGAGCATATGGTGATGTGAACAGAAATGCCCCTCAGCCTGAACTCATCGATGGTCCGAGTGTAATCAAGGAAGAGGGAAATGAATATTAAGGAATCAGGTGAACAGTTCTGCTACCTTCTCCAGCCAATTCTTATCAATATCATCGAAGGTGCTGAGGTGTTCGCTGTCAATATCCAGTACGGCGATTACCTCACCATTCCTGATAACAGGCACTACAATCTCCGAACGGGAGGCGCTGCTGCAGGCAATATGCCCCGGAAATTTCTCAACATCTTCTACCACGATGGTTTCCGCCTTGTCCCAAGCTGTGCCGCAAACTCCCTTGCCCCTTTTGATGCGGGTGCAGGCCAGCTGTCCCTGGAAAGGACCCAGCACAAGGGTTCCGTCGATGACCCGGTAGAAGCCCACCCACCAGAAGTGGAAGGTGTCCATGATGCATGCTGAAATATTCGCCATATTGGCGATGATGTCGCTTTCGCCCTCTACGAGCGACTTGAGCTGAGGGAGGAGCGTGGCGTAAAGTTCCTCCTTCGTTTCTCCTTTTATAATAAGATGTTCTGCCATGATGCCTTTTTATTTGATTAAATCCCTTTATGTGAATGAATTTTATGCCATGCAAAGATACTGTTTTTTCTAAAATTAGGGACTTAGAATGTGTTAAATCTTCTAAAATTAGGGGCTAAGAATGGGTCAAACCTTCTAAAATTAGGGGCTAAGAATAGGTTAGCCTGACTTAAACAAGATATTTTTCAGGTCTTTTTCTAAGTTATCTGGCGTTTTTTTATTAATTTTGCAATCGAAATCATAAAAACAAACTATAATGAATACAAAAACTATTTTAATGGCTATGACTTGCCTTTGTGCATTCAACAGCCTTCAGGGAAATGCTCAGGTAGCAGGAGGGAATACTTTGGTTGCTACTGCGATTGAGCAGCGAAGAGTCACTCTTCGTGACAGTATCTTGAACCTTATTTCCGGTGCAAGGATTGCTGAGAAATCATTACAGATTAAGAATTTCGGAGCCAAGAACGATGGTAAGACCGATTGTCGCGCAGCCTTTGCCAAGGCCATCAAGAAGGCTTCGGCGATGAAGGGTGCAAAAATCGTGGTGCCTGCGGGTACCTATTATATTAAGGGCCCTATCGTACTGGCAAGCAATATCTGTCTGGAACTGCAGAAGGGAGCTACCCTGAAGTTTGCGCCAGAAGAGAAGTACTATCCTATCGTTAATACCAGTTGGGAGGGAACTTTCCTCTACAACTATTCTCCTCTCATCTATGCCTATGGCTGTAAGAATGTTTCTATCATTGGCGAGGGAACCATCGACGGCAACGCCATGACTACCTTTGCCAAGTGGAAGCCTAATCAGAAGAAAGCGCAGCAGTTGAGCCGCAAGATGAATCACGAGGAAGTGCCTGTAAGTGAGCGCAAGTTTGGAGATGGCTACTGGCTTCGTCCTCAGCTCGTTCAGCTCTACAACTGCCAGGGAATTACCCTGGAAGGCGTGAAGATCACCAATTCTCCATTCTGGTGCATCCATCTCTTGAAGAGTGAGAATATCATCTGTCGTAATTTGCGATATGATGCCAAACTTGTCAATAACGATGGTATTGACCCGGAGTATTCCAGAAACATCCTGATAGAGGGGGTGGCTTTTGATAATGGCGATGACAACGTTGCCATCAAGAGTGGTCGTGATAATGATGGCTGGAATGCCAAGATGCCATCAGAGAACATCATCATCCGAAACTGCCATTTCAAGGGCTTGCATGCTGTAGTTATCGGTAGCGAAATGTCTTCGGGAGTAAGAAACGTCATCGTAGAGAACTGCGATTATGCTGGTTATTGCAAGCGTGGCATCTTTATCAAGACCAATCCCGACCGTGGCGGTTTTGTGGAGAATGTTTTCGTAAAGAACTGCAGTTTTGGCGATGTGGAAGATCTCTTCTATGTAACCAGCCGTTATGCTGGCGAGGGGTTGGCCAATCATCATTTCTCTACCGTGAAGAATATCTTTGTGGATGGTTTGAAGTGTAACAACGTGAGCGCTGCAGCCTTGGTTTTGCAGGGTACAGAGGCTAAGCCTGTTACTAATGTTTCTTTCGATAATATTGAGGTGAAGAATGCCAAGACTGGCATCAGCTTCGAGAATGTAATGGGGGTAAACATGGGTGAATGCAGCATTGGCGGCAAGGTGGGAACTCCTACCCAGGTTACATCAAAGGATAAAGTTTTCGAAAGAAATAACAAGTAAGTTATTTGTTTTTCAATCTTTTTTCGTACTTTTGCACCATCAATCAAGATAAAGAAAATCCAGTTTTTTAAATGAAGTAAGAAAATGGCTGATAAAGATATGAAATGGAAGACGCTCTCGCAGAAGTATCTGATAGAGAAGCCTTGGCTCACGGCACGAGTGGATAAGGTGGAATTGCCTACGGGAGCCATTATCGATGAATATTACGTGCTGGAATATCCCGATTGGGTGAACACCATCGCAATCACGAAGGAGGGAGAGTTCGTATTTGTGCGCCAGTATCGCTATGCGATAGGTAAGCCGGTGAATGAACTCTGCGCAGGAGTGATAGAGAAGGGCGAGGACCCGATGGCGGCTGCCAAGCGAGAGCTGATGGAAGAGACTGGGTTCGGTGGCGGAAACTGGCAGAAGTGGATGACGATTTCGGCTAATCCGAGCACGCATACCAATCTTACCCATTGCTATTTGGCTACGGATGTGGAGCGTATGGATGTTCAGCATCTTGACCAGGCTGAGGATATCGAGGTTCGCCTCTTCTCAAGAGATGAAGTGATGGAAATGCTGGAGAAGGGAGAAATCTGGCAAAGCCTGATGGCGGCTCCGCTCTGGAAGTATTTTGCGAAAGCAAAGTAAGCTGCATGGCTTCATCTATAAAAGTCAAGTAAATATTAGACATTAAACAATAAACATTATAAAGATGGTAATAGATTTCGAAAAGATTGCTGAGGCTCATTTGGAGGGCTTCAAGGGTGGACAGGGGAAACTCGACACCCGTAACTATGTGGATGACAAGGTGAAGATTATGTATTCTACCTTGCGTCCGGGTGCATCAACTGGTCTTCATACTCACGAGGGCAACTGCGAGATTATCTATGTGGTAAGCGGCACTGCTACTTTCCATTATGATGATATCGTAGAAGAGGTTCGACAGGGACAGGTGCATTATTGTCCTATGAATCATGCTCATTATATGGAGAATCTCACCGACCACGATTTGGTGTATCTCGCCATAGTGCCTGAGCATCATTAATATCCCTGGAGTATCAGGGAAAAACACATCATATTTCTCCTGAGGAAAATGTAAAAAGAAAGTCCGACTCGGATGCCTCTCTCAGAAAGGCTCCAAGCTGGACTTTCATCGTTTTTATTTCTTCATATTAATCTTCTTCATTTTCCAGCAAGTCGGTGCCGAGGTGAGTGGTCTGCTCACGCTTCAATCGGTCGCGCACCTCTTTTGGCTTGGTGGCGTAGGTAATCATTCGGATAGAATCGTTATAGCTTACGTACTTCCAGAGCCAGTTGAGCAATACCATTACCTTGTTCTTTACGCCGAGGATGGAGCGGAGGTGAACTACCAGCCACAATATCCA
Organism: uncultured Prevotella sp.; assembly: GCA_900557255.1. The sequence continues at coordinate 5,944 of USSA01000036.1, read as the reverse complement.
GGCAAAGAAGCCTTGGCTGTGGAACTTGCCTAGTTCTACTACAGCCTTGTGTCTTCCGATGGTAGCCATAGAACCCAGGTTCTTGTAGCGGAAAGGCTTGAGCTGCTGGTCGATGTTTGGGGCTGAAGAACCAGGATGCTTCTCATTCTCCTCATCTGCCTTCGCAATCTTCTGGATATTCTTTGCCAGGAGCGCTGCCTGCTGAATGGCTACCTGAGCCAACTGTGGATGACCGCCAGGATAAGCTGGGTCTGTGGTCTGGATACACTGGTCGCCGATGGCGAAGAGACCGTCCATGCCAGGGATGCGGTTGAACTCATCTACTACGATTCGGAAACCACGACCCAGATGGTCGCCATCAATACCCGTGATAGGCTGTGCCTTTACACCGGATACCCAGAGGAATGTACGGGTAGGAATCTCCTGACCATCCTTCATCAGTACCTTATGGTCTTTATAGTCGGTTACCATCTTGCCAAACTGTACATCCACACCCATGCTTGTGAGGAAATCGTATGCTTTCTTGGAAGAATCCTTTGACATTCCGGCGAGCAGTCTGTCGCCCGCTTCCAGGAGATAGATGTGCATCAGAGAGGAGTCCATATCCGGATAATCGTAAGGAATCACGTAGCGCTTCATTTCAGAGAGGGCTCCGGCTATCTCCACACCTGTGGCACCACCGCCTACAATCACCACGTTCAGAAGTTCCTGTCGCTCTGCTTCCGTAGCACAGGTCAGCGCACGCTCCAGGTTACTCAGCACGGCGTTGCGCAATCCCATTGCCTCAGAAACGGTCTTCATCGGAATCGCCCACTTCTCGATGTTGGCATTGCCATAGAAATTGGTAGTAGTTCCTGCTGCGAACACCAGGTAATCGTACTCTATCTTACCGATGGAAGTCTGCAGAATCTTCTTGTCTGGGAATACGGCTCTCGCCTCTGCCATGCGGAAGTAGAAGTTCTTGCGCTTGCGGAAAATCTGGCGGAAAGGGAAGGAGATGGAACTTGGATCGATACCTGCTGAGGCAATCTGATAGATAAGTGGAGGGAACTGATGGAAATTGTTCTTATCAATCAACACCACCTGCAGGTTTGCCTTGCTCAGGTCTTCAGCCAAGCGAAGGCCACCGAGTCCGCCACCTACAATCACTACTCTCTTCAACTGATTTCTCTTGATATTAATGCTCATAACTACTGCTGTTTTTACATATTAATTACATATATTTGCTGAAAATTCTATTTTTATAAGGCCTGTAGCCTAGTTCTCGCTGCAAATTCGACCGCAAAGGTACAACTTTTTAATGAGGTGGCAAAGGAAGATGAGTAGAAAAATGGGGTAGTAACTGGTTGCAATCGTTCTCATTTTATATTCTTGCAAATGATGTTGCTAAATGTAATATGCAGATAGCATTTTGGTAGTTGTCCTTGTCTTTTTCCAAGAAAAGTTTTTGATTTTGAAGGAAATGTTGTATTTTTGCATCGACAACTTCAATATTCGAACATTTATCTTATAAAAACATCATTATGAAACATGTTACAATTAAGGATATAGCCCGTTCTCTCTGCATCTCGGTCTCCACTGTTTCCAGAGCGTTGACGGATGACAAAAACATTCGCAAGGAGACGCGCGAGATGGTGGTGGAAGAGGCAAAGCGACTCGGCTACAAGCGCAATCCGGTGGCGATGAACCTGAAGATGGGGCGTACGAACACCATTGGTGTCATCGTGCCGGAGATGCACACCCCTTATGCTTCACAGGTGATTAACGGAATACAGGAAGTGCTCTACAAGAAGAACCAGAAGGTGATGATTGCCGAGAGCGATGAGAAACCGGAGCGTGAACTGGAGAACCTGAAGATGATGGAGCAGTTTATGGTAGATGGGCTGATTGTGAGCCTCTGCAGTTACCGCAAGAACATCGAAATGTATCAGCAGTTGGCGGCAGACGGTATGGCGATTGTCTTCTACGACCGCATTCCGTATGGATTGAAGATGCCGCAGGTTGTGGTGGATGATAATGTTGATTCTTATTTCATGGTGGAACATCTAATTCGCCTGGGCAGGAAGCGCATCGTCTATCTGCAGGGACCCGACGACATTTACAATGCCTATCAGCGAGGCTTGGGTTATCGTGAGGCGATGGAGAAATTCCATCTTTTTGATCCTTCGCTGATTGTGAAAACGGGAATGACCTTTAAGGATGGAGCTGATGCCATCGACCGCCTTATATATAATAAGGTGGAATTTGATGCCGTCTTCGCCTTTACTGATACTTTGGCGATAGGTGCGCAGAATCGGCTCCGCGCTTTGGGTAAGCGGGTACCGGAAGAGATCTTCGTGGCTGGTTTTTCGGGCACGGAACTATCTACCATCGTTTCTCCTCAGATTACCACCATGGAGCCTCCGCTGGAGGAGATGGGCAGAAAGGCGGCAGAACTGGTGATGGAGAAAATCAACAATCCGGAGATGGAGGACAGGCAGGTGGTGCTGAAGACCTCGATGCAATGTAGGGAATCTACGGGAGAATAATCAAACTGCGTAGCTCCCGGAAATCACCGGAAAGTATTTAAAACGTTTGCAGAAATTGGGAACGTTTGCGGGAACGTTTGCAAGTTTTTTTCGAAAAAAATATCTTTTTATCTCGAAAAAACGCAATATCTTTGCCATCGAAAACGAGAGACAAGCTCGCTGAAGAGACATCTTGGACGACTTGCTTTCGTAAAGAGTAAACAATTAATAATAATAACAGCTAACAATAAAGAATTATGGCAAATTTAGTGAATGCAAACGCAGCAAATGCAGCTCAGGTAGTGAAAGGTTATGCTTATAACCGCAGTTTGGTAAAGGCAGGTATCCTGCATTTCGGAGTAGGTAACTTCCATCGTGCTCACTTGGAGTTTATGACCAATAAGCTTCTCGAGAACAATACCCAGCAGAACTGGGGTATCTGTGGAGCAATGATTCTCCCGGGTGATGAGCGCCTCTACCACGCCCTGAAGAAACAGGACGGCGAATACACCCTTACCGTATGTGGACGCGACGACAGCATCCAGGTTTATCAGTTGGGTGCGCTCGTTGAACTCTATTGGGGTATCGAGGAGCAGGAGCAGATTCTGAACAAGATTGCGTCTAAGGATATTAAGATCATCACCCTCACTATCACCGAGGGCGGATACAACATCTCTCGTCAGAGTGGCGAATTTATGCTCGACAATGCGCAGGTGGCTCACGATATCCAGAATCCAGCCAAGCCGGTTACAGCCTTTGGATATGTTGCCGAGGGATTGCGTCGCCGCAAGGCAGCAGGCAATGGTCCTATCACCATCCTTTCCTGCGATAATCTGCAGCACAATGGCAATACAGCCCGCAAGGCATTCATGACTTTCGTCGGGGCTCAGGACAAGGAACTTGCAGCCTGGATGGAGGAGAACGTTACCTTCCCTAATTCAATGGTTGACCGTATTACTCCTGCTACCCGTCCTGCCGACATCGAGCGATTGAATGCTCAGAACGGAACCTGCGATGAGGCTCCTGTTTATTGCGAGGATTTCATCCAGTGGGTAGTAGAGGATAACTTTGCAGCTGGTCGCCCAGCATGGGAAACCGTGGGCGCTCAGATGACCGACGATGTGACTGCCTTCGAGAATATGAAGCTTTCTCTCTTGAATGCTTCTCATACATTGCTCTCTTATCCATCTTTCCTCGGTGGTTACCGCAAGGTAGATGCAGCCATGCACGATGAGAGAATCCGTAAGTTTGTTCGCGCCTTTATGGACGAAGACATCACTCCTTACGTGCCAGCTCCAAAGGATACTGATTTGGAGGAATACAAGCAGTGCCTGGTAGAGCGCTTCGGCAACCGCATGGTCAGCGACCAGGTGGCTCGTCTCTGCTTCGATGGTGCCAGCAAATTCCCTGTTTACGTGATGCCAAATCTGGAGAAGATGATTGCAGATGATGCTTCTGGCAAGCGCCAGGATGTAGAGTTCAAGCGTGTGGCTTATCTCTTTGCTGCTTACCGTCATTATCTGAAGTATCAGGTAGATGACAACGGTGATGCTTTCGAGGTAGCTGATCCATGGCTTACCGTTGATGACCATAAGGCCATCGACAGCGATGATGCCCTCGATTTCCTCGGTATCTCTGCCTTTACAAGCACCGATCTCAAGGCAGCTTCTCATTTCGTAGAGCTTTATCAGAAGATGGTGGAAGACATCAAGGCAAAGGGTGCCATGAAGGTTTTGGAAGAAGAAATCTTATAATTTAGTTTAGCGTTTTTGCGTTAGTGATTAGGTGCTTTCGATGGATTTTGACATCCGTCGGAACACCTAATGATAATTAAATCTCTTATAAAAACCTAGATGAAAATGAAACAATCGATTACACTCAAGAGTACAGGACCTTTCCTGCTCCTGACATTCATATATTTTATCGTGGGATTCCTCACCACTGTCAATGGACAGTGTCAGGGACCTTTGCAGGTAGCTTTCCTTTCAGAAGTAACCGCTACCAGAAATTTCTTGGCGACGCTCATTTCTTTTGCTTTCTTTATGGGATATTTGCTCAATAGTGCAAAAACGGGACGTTTGCTGAATAAGATAGGTTATAAAAAGACGCTTATCCGTTCGATGATGGTCATGGTATTAGCTCTTGCTTTCTATCTCGCATCTGCAATCATAGCAGAGTATTGGGGTGGAGCAGGCGTCAGAATTTCACAGGATTTCGTGCCTTTTGGATATTTTGTCTTCCTACTCGGAGCATATCTGATGGGTACTTCTGCAGCGATGCTTCAGGTGGTCATAAATCCTTATATCGTAGCTTATCCTTTGCCGGGAACTCAGCCTGTGCAGCGTATGAATTTTACCTGTGCTGTGAATTCTTTCGGTACAACGATAGCCCCTTTCTTTGTTACGGGAGTGATGTTTGCTGGTGTTTCTTTGGAAAGTGTTTCTGCTGATCAACTAACAATTCCTTTTTTGGTTATGATGCTCGTTATAGCCTTGACTACTTGGACTACTTCAAGAGCCAATCTTCCTGATATAGAAGGTACAAGAGATGTTACTGATGATAAGGAAAATGAAAGAAAAACAGATGCTTCAGTACAGACCTCATCCGCTGTTGAAGAGAAATCAAAGCAACGGAGTATTTGGTCGTTCCGTCATTTGAAATATGGTGTGATTACTATCTTTTTCTATGTGGGAACAGAGGTAGGTATCGGCAATAATATGAATCTTCATGCGATGGATTTGATGGGACAGGGATATGACTTCTCACCAGCCCTTCTTGCTACCCTTTATTGGGGAGGATTCTTGATTGGAAGAATGGTTTTGGCAGGTTTGAAGAATGTGGCACCTCGTCCCATGCTCCTCTTTGTTTCAGTTGCGGCTATTGTCCTGATGTTAACCTCTATGTTTACAGAGAATCTTTGGTTAATGGCTGCTGTTGGATTATTTCATAGTGTGATGTGGAGTTGTATATTCACCCTTGCTGTTGATGGCTTGAAAGAATATACTTCCAGAGCTTCGGGCGTATTTATGATTGGTGTGTTTGGTGGAGCTGTTTTTCCTGTTCTGCAGGGCTTGTTGGCTGATTATGTAGGTTCATGGCAGTTCACCTGGCTCATTCCACTTTTCTGCGAGTTTGTGATACTGTGGTATGGACTTGTGGGCTATAAACAAGTGGCAGAATGATAAGTGCTTAAAAAATAAGTTTTTTTCGTGCATTTTATGGTGTGAAATGATGATTTTTTCTTATTTTTGCAAACTAAAAAATAGATAGTATCAATTTACATTATAATTTCAGAAAAAATGGTCATAGATTTTGAAAAGATTGCTGAGGCTCATCTGGAGGGCTTCAAGGGTGGAAAGGGTAAACTCGATACCCGTAATTATGTGGACGATAAGGTGAAGATTATGTATTCTACCTTGCGTCCGGGTGCATCAACT
>USSA01000035.1 GCA_900557255.1 uncultured Prevotella sp. | reverse complement strand
CTCGTCGATCTTGGTTGTCACGAGGCTATAGAACTGGTTATGCCATGCGTTGGGGTCAGAATACTTCTTTGAAGCACGACTTCCTAACTGCATTGAGGGAGCCGTGAATATATCTAACTGAGGATTCGGATCTGTCTTTTTAAACATTATCATTCTTTTAATTAATGGTGTAAAGATACGAAAAATATTCCAGATAACGACATAAATCAGAGATTATTTTCGTGAAATATAAACATTTTAAACAGGCCTTACTTTTTAAAGTGGGCTCAACTATTAATGTTTCTGATTCAAAGAATACTACATTCTATATTACAATGCTGCCCCAAACGCTTCAGCCTCGATTCGAAGTAATAGACTCTGTTACAAAACTACCATTACCAGGAACTTTGATATATAAGAATTTGAAAAAATATGAACCTTACAAGGTTAGGATGCCTTGTAATAGTGAAGAGTATAAGCGAAAAATATATGGTGAAGAAAAAGAAACCAATAGTCAAGGTATTGCGCAATTCTCTAGTTATAGCAACATCGAAGATGTGTTCACGATAGTATGCCCTAAATATAAAATTCGGAAAGGTCATCTACAAGGTCAATCACCTTGCAGAATAGAGCTAGTTCCTTATGACGATGAAAGAATATATAATGTCGTAATAAGAATTCGGGGAGTGGATGAGAAAAATATATTTGCAGTCGTGAACAAGCAATCGGGCGAATCTAAAGAAATCAAAAGAGCTGAATCTTGTGCCCTCATGGTAAAGTTGGGAGATACAATTGAGATAACCCGAAAAGGCTTTCGTACAATTTCCTTGTCATTTAATAATCATATCAATGAGGACATTTTGGTTTCTCCACAAAAAGGAAAGCTTAGCGATAAGCAAGTTGTTGAATTTTAGTGGTTTATGGCTTTGCGTTATTGGAAGGAGAAACAATTATGATAATTTCTATAACTAAGCCCTGTTCATTCTCCCAGCTTGGCAATCGAGAAAGCCAAGAGGATTGCTTATGTCCTGTAGATGCCAACAAGCAAACTTCGTATTTCGTGGTTTGTGATGGCGTGGGGGGAAGAGACCATGGGGAGGTGGCAAGCAAACTTGTATGTCAATCAATAGAAGGGTATCTGGCTAACGAAAGTTGTTCGGAACTGAAGGCAGAAGATATATTGCAGCTCGTAGAACATGCCTATTATACCTTATATAATAATAGAGCGATATGCCCAACCATGGCTACAACTCTTGCCTTTATGGCGAAAACCAGCGAGGGAATGTTGCTGGCACATCTAGGCGATAGTCGTATTTATCAGATACGTAAGGAGGAAGGGATTATATTCCAAACCAAAGACCATTCGTTGGTAAATGATTTGATAGAGGAAGGGGTAATAACTCCTGCTGAGGCTATCGACCATCCAAAAAGAAATGTCATAACAAAATGTCTTTTTGTAACGAATAATCCCGCAGATTATCAAACTCCATCTATCACTTTGATACGTAACATACAACCTCATGATGTTTTTATGCTTTGTACAGATGGCGTTTATACCAAAGTGAAGGATAAAGATATTGCAGAAATTCTAACTTCGGATGCTCCTTTGGATGAAAAAGCAAAAGAACTAGCTATGATATGTAGGGATAGTGATGATAATAATACGGCATATCTTATAGAGATCGATAAAGTGGAGGGAAGAGATGAACAACTAGAGAACATATCCTATATTGTTCCTAAATCTAACAGAAAAACTAAACTTTCTCGTATTTGGGACTTCGTCAGAGAAACTTTGGGTTTCGTCAAAGAACCTTAGTGGTTGGAGTAACATGGCAGAAAAAACTTGATAGTACCGCTAAAAACAAGTATCTTTGCATCAGAAAAATAAACGAAGTATAAATCATTTAAAAACAAACAATTATGGATACTCAGGTTATTAATAAGAATGCAAAGAATGGAAATGCTAAGGAAACTTTCAAGAAAGGTGCAGCCTTGGCTGGTGCAGCTGGTTTAGGTGCAGGTGTGGTGGTGTCGGCTGATATTGTAAGAGGCGATGAAGAGCTTGCCATCGTGGAACCTATTAGTCCTATGGACGAGGAGGTTATCGGTCAGAATGCTGAGGAGGTTGTGACTGCGGAAGAAAATAAAGACTCGGAAACGCAGAATGCCACTGTAACCCCAACGGAGAATGAGTCTCATGTTACAGAGCCTCAGCCGCAGGTGTCTGATAATGCGACACAACCACAAGGAAATTCTACTACCCATGTGCAGCCAGCTACAGAGAATACCGTTCATGCTGGCGAGATAGATACAAATGATATTCCGGACGTAGACCCTCGTTTGGTAGCACAAGATATTACGAATGATGTTATTATGGTGGACCCAACCGATAATGACATGGGAAATCTTGACATTGCAGCAGTTGGTACTGTGGAAACGGTTGATGGGCAAGTCTTGTCAGCCGCACAATTCACTGGCGATAATGGAGAAACTCTTTATGCCGTGGATGTGGATGGTGACAATACCTATGATGTCGTTACCGATGAATCGGGTAATGTCCTAGCAGATGTACCTTCTACCCTGACTGTAAGCGATTCGGAAAGTATTGTTAGTGTCAATAATGGTGAGACTGGTTATCTGGCACAGAATGAGCATGATAATGTTTCGGATAGCGACTTGGATAACCCAATGGACGATGTCGTTGACCTTGGATAAAAAGTTATTTTGGTAATATTCAGTAAAATTCATAGTTATGAAAAATAAACATATATTATTTGTCCTGTCAATGGCTTTTTGTTTGGTTCTTCCTGTTTCCGCACAGAAGAAAACGGCAAAAGTAAAGAAGGCAAAGACTTCGGTCAATGTGGATTCTCTTGAGGTTAGAAAACTGATAGATGAGGCAAAGAAAGGAGATGCAGAGTCGCAAAACACATTGGGAACCTATTACTATACAGGTAAAAAGGTAAAGCAAAACTACGATGTAGCTTTGAAATGGTTTAGTATGGCTGGTAAGCAGAAGCATGTCAAGGCGATTGCCAATATGGGACTTTGTTATCAGTTGGGACATGGTGTCAAGAAAGATTCTGTCATGGCGGTGAAACTCTACAAGGAGTCTGTCAAGGCTGGAAATTCAGAACTCGTCAAACTGCGTGAGGAGAACCTAGCAAAGTCTCACTCCGCTTTTGATATGCATCTATTGGCTGATTTGTACGAGAATGGTTGTGGTAATACCGTCAAGAAGAATCCTGAATTGGCGTTAAAGTATTATAAGATGGCAGCAGACAACAATTCTCTTGATGCAATCGTCAAGGTGGCTACTACCTACGACCATGCCAAGAAGTATGCCGAGGCTTTGCCTTATTTTCAAAAGGCTGCTGACTTGAACAATGGATTTGCAGCTTATAAATTGGGCGATTATCTATGCAATGGTAAGGGAACCAAGGTTGATAAAGCTAAGGCTGTTGGCTATCTTGACAAGGCTGCGAAGCAAAATATACCGAGTGCAATGATGTTGTTGGGCGACCTTTTATACAAAGGTGATGGCGTTCAGCAAGATTATTCAAAGGCTATGAGTCTTTACAAGCAAGCTGCGGTGAAAAACAATCCTGTGGCTCTGTGGAATATTGGCATCATGTATAAGAAAGGATTGGGAGTAAAACAAAACTATCTCATAGCCTTGCAATGGTTAGCGAATGCTTCTGCTAAAGGCATGAAGGCGAACTTCATGAAGCAACTGGCTGATGATAATGTGGAAATCAATAATGGTTGGAAAGGAACGGATTTCTATACTTTTATACACGCTATGGCTTGTATGGAAGCAACTACTCCTGATTATGCCACGGCTGTAAAGGAACTGACAGCGCTTGAAAAGAAAAATATACCAGTGGCTTCGGCTCTTTTGGGTCTCTGCTATGCAGACAAAGAATGGAAAAAGGCTAACGAAAAGAAGATGTTGGCATATTATGAGAAAGGTGTAAGCCTTGGTGAACCATACGCTTGTTTCCTCCTAGCTCAATTACATCTTTCTGGCAGTAAAACGGTCAAGGTAGATAAAAACAAGGTGGTGACATATCTTGAAAAGGCTGCCGATGGAGATTATGCTCCAGCGATGTGTGAGCTTGGTGATTTGTATTTCACAGGAAAGCTTGTGAATAAAAATATCACGAAAGCCATCGCTTGCTATAATAAAGCGTTGGTCAATGGCTATCTCTCTAAGACGGCTGCAGCCAATCTTGCTTCTTGTTATCAACAAGGACTAGGCGGTTTGCCGAAAAATGCGGAAATCGCCAAGGAAATAATGAAACGAGGACAGGAAGGCAATTCGTGGACTGGGCTTCTTCGTGAATTTACATTCTGATAATCCTATATGATAGCAGGTGCCAATGGGCATCTGCTATCGCTAAAAACAATAGCATAACATGAAAAGAATTCTATCATTAATAATATCCTTGATGTTCGTCGCTCTTGCTGCTGAGGCTCAGAATAACCTCTCTTTCAAAACGGAAGAATTGAAAAAGGTGGCTGCTGAGTTAAAGCTAGAGGGTCTCGATACACTCAAGATAGGGTATACTTTCATACAGAAGAACAATCATCAACTGGTAGTTAGAAAAGCCGAAAATGGTATGGTGGAACATATTGGCATACAACTATTCCCTGAGGCTTATCGGCAGCAAGCGAATGGTGCCGTGCTTGATTTCTTGGAGAATGGACTGCTATGTAATACCTATAAGTTGACAAAGAATCAATTAAAGTATATGGATGCCAAATTCGTCAAGGGAAACTGGAGCCTGATGCTGTCTCTTCCAAAATCGGTATCTTGCTCTGTAGCAATGGTCAATAACAAAGCGTACCAAATTATATGGAAAGATGGTAAAAACGAGAAAATTAATATTCTTCTTCCGATTAAGTATGATTTCTTGATGAATGCTCCACGTAAGGAATTGGAAGCCAACTTTGTGAGAGACTTAAAGGCTTATAAGTTGAAGCATAGCCCTGCTGATTGTAATGTGGATGTTGCGAGGCTGAATATTGTGAAGGATGGTACGGATACTCTGTACACTTTGCCAGGAAAACATTATGGCTTGGAAACGATAACCAACACTACATTCTTTAAGTTGAAAGATAGCGTGGATTATATTCCTGTTGTAGATGCAAAGTTCCCAGTTCAAACAGTAGCCAATACGTTGTTGTTGGATTGCGATGCCATTCCAGCGGCAAAGATTTCACTTACCGTAATAGGTAGTGATAAGAAAAAAACAACAGTTGTAGTGCCAGTCAGACAGTTGGTTGCTTTTGCAAGGAGTATGGGATGCGTGCCATATTTTGGCTATGAAGAAACTAAGAACGGCAAGTTGCAAGGTGGCTTGTTCCTATATAATAAGGAACTTGGCTATGACCATGTGTTGAGTTTGTCGTGTGATGTGAAAGATATTGCAACAAGCAAATTTTTGTTCACATCGTATGCGTATCTATATACACCAACAACCAATGTGAAGAATCTCTATAATGACATCAAATCAAGAAAATAAAAAATGAAACGAATTTTAGGTTACTTAGTCCTTTGGGCTTTTCCTTTATTTTGTTTTGGGCAGGATGGCATAGATGCTATCAATGACATCAAACTTTCAGGCAAGTATTTCACGGCAGAGGCAACTGCCTCTACTGAAGATGATGCCAAGAAATTGGCTTTGATGGGACTGATGGAGAGACTTTCTGCCTATTGTGAGGAAATGGAAATCGCGGAAATCGGAGAGGATAGGGTTCGGGAAGCCTTATTGTCTAAAAATGTTAAGCGTGGTGAGTCGGCTCTTGTCATGGTGTATGTAGCAAAAGACATTGTCAATAAAAGTACCATGAAGTTTACTCCAAATAGTTCAAGTGAAATTACAGCTTCTGTTTCTCATACGTCTGGTAGCTCTGCTTTGCCAAATATCATCAAGCAAATAAATGAAATAGACACTTATGCCAGTATGCAATACTTATTGGAAAAGGCAATGGACAACGGATTGGTTGAAGATTGGGGAAAACTTCGCACGATGTCTGATCCCAATGCTTGCTATCTGATAATGTTGAATATCGACCGTCAAATTGTTGGTGTGCTTTCTCCAATGCAGAATGGAGCGAGGATCAATGTTAAAACAGGAGCGGTGATGGATACGGAAAGTATGAATAAGTTTACTAATTGTATACCAATAGGTATACTGCTAAAATGAGATATATGAAGAAGTTAATTTTGATATTATGTACTGCGTTTGCTTGTGCTCAATTTGCTTTGGCACAGGTGACGTTCCGATTTTCTGATGGAATCTATAACCAAACGCTAAAATCGCAAGTTGAGAGAAATGTGTCTGCTTTGTTGACGGAGATTAACAGAGCTGAGCGAAATAGGGTAGGGCTCTTGAACTTAGGAGGAGTAAGAATAGATGATAATGCGGCAAATGGATTGAGAAGTCTTTGGAAGAACATCCATTTCCGTTGTGAATGGAATAATAATGTTCAGTCGTGTATCCAAGACTTTACAGGGTATGAAGTCCGTCAGATACCTGTCGAGATGAAACCTTTGGACAATACTTACAAAGGTGAATTGCATAAAGAACTGACTATCAGTTTTAACAAGCAAGGGGTTATTACAGGCGTAAGAACAGCTATAGACAATAACTCTTATCTTGCACTTTTATCAGGTGGAAAAGCTAACTTGGATATGCGAATGAGAAGGGAAATCTTGAAGTTCGTGGAAGATTTCAGAAGCTATTATGTTGAGAAGAATATAGCGGCTTTGGATGAAATCTTCAGTGATGATGCGCTTATTATCACAGGTCGTGTTATTAAAACTATGGGTAAAAGTCAAGCTGATGGTGTTTCCCAACAAGTAAAGGAGAAAGTGGTTTATAGCAAGCAAAACAAGCAGCAATACATCAACAATCTCAGGGCCTTATTTCAGAGCAATGAATACATCAATGTGGATTTCTCGGACATAGAGCTGATGCGACATGGCTCTAATCCTAATTTCTATGGAGTGAAGTTGCGGCAAAAATGGGCTAGCCAACGATATAGCGGTCGCCAGTACTCAGATGATGGCTATGTGTTCTTGTTGTGGGATTTTACAGAAGAAGGAAATCCTAAGATTCATGTTAGAACATGGACGCCAAAAAGACCAGGCCAAAAAGGGGATGATTTCTCTCCTGAGGATTTCTTCATCCCTAGTCCTCGCAAATAGCCATAAGTATCTCGTTGTGTATATAATTATGTGCTTGATGATAATCTTCGTCAGATACTTGATGAGTTTAACAGGGGCTATTAAGCAAGAATCCTGCCGGCATCACTGCCAGCAGGATTCACTTTCAAAAACCGGACCTATAGTCCCAACTCTTTTAGCATTTTCTTTATGACGTCAGTCTTGATGGTGGAGAATTCAGATTTGTCATAGATTTCTATCAACCATACTTCACCAGTATTTTCATCTACTAATGTTGTATATGTAATAACTCTAGCTCCTCCAGCTTTACCTTTTCTTTTGGAATCAATAGCCATGCGGATTTTTCTTAACCCACCACCTAAGTCAACTCCTTGAAAAGGATCTTCTTTTAAGGATTCTTTGAATTTGCCAAAATCCTGTTTCATGGACTTATAGCGTTTAGCTAAGTCCTTTAACTCCTTTTCGAAATGAGGAGTTGTTTCAATATTATAGCTCATCGAAAAGTTCGTCTGCGGATTTTGCTTTCAATTTACCCTCTTTTATCATTTTAACCTCACGGAGTCCTTGACAAATTCCTTCGGTTCTGTCAATTGACTTCAGAGGAATTATTTCAAACAGAATCGTCTCTAAATAATTACTGAGGCTTCTGTTGTCTCTTTTAGCATTGCTCTTTAAAATATTGAGCAAATCCGTATCTATTCTTATAGAGGCGGAAGATTTTGTTTTTATAGTTGTACTCATATTGCTTACATTTTAATTATATGTGTGCAAATATAGTATAAAATATTATAACTTCCAAAGTTTTTGGGATTTTTTAATTGAATTAAACTTTTGAGTTTTTTCTTGTAACTACTCAGCACCCCCCAGGGCATGAGATAGTCAACAGGACTCGTTAATAATTTATAAGGCAAGTTCTCAATAGAAGTGCAAAAATCTGAGGGGGTCAGGCTTAATAATCTATACCTGAAAACACCGAGGGGTTTGGGTCGAGTAGCCCCCATGTATTGAGCTATGTCAAGAAATTCAATGAGCAATGCAAAAAACAAATGGGGAGACCGCTGTCTCCCCAGAAATAATTATATTTGCATTGCTATGTACAAACAAATTATTTCGGAGCAAAGGTACACAATAAATGTGTTACTCCAAAAGAAAATGAGCAAAAAAATATTGCCAAGGCAATAAATGTAGATTTATCCACCATTTATCGCGAATTAAAGCGAAATAGTGGTAGTCGTAACCATTACAACAGGGAAACAGCAGAAGCCAATGCCCGCCGCAAAAAGCGCAGAACTCCAGGCAATCGTCGCATCTCCCAGGAAGTAAGGGAAGAGGCTCTGCGCCTTCTAAAAGAGAAGCAATGGTCCCCAGAACAGATATTTGGCTACCTTGCCAAAGAAGGCAAGCGCATCTCTACGGAGAGCATCTGTCGCATCATCAGAAAAGACAAAAAAGAGGGAGGTTCTTTGTATAGGAATTGCCGTCACAGATTGAAGCATCGTGCAAGACCTGTAGGAGGCAAACGCATTGTCATACCTAATCGTGTGAGTATCAGCGAAAGACCCAAGGAGGTTGATGGAGTGCGATTTGGTGATTTTGAGATGGATACTATCGTTGGAAAGGGGAATTGTGGAGCAATTGTTACATTGGTTGAAAAGCAAACAAATATGCTGTTTATGAGAATGTTGAAGCACGGAAAGAATGCAAAGAATTTGGCTGAGACTGTAAAGCAGCTACTTATGCCATTCAAGGGAAAAATAAAGTCCATAACAACAGACAATGGGATGGAATTTCTTGCACATGAGATAGTCAGCAAATCTCTGGGTGTACCAGTGTATTTTACTGATCCGTATTCCTCCTGGCAAAAGGGTGCTATTGAGAATGCAAACGGACTCGTTAGGCAGTACATTCTCCTAAGTCTGCTGCGTTTTCAAACTTCAGTCAGCAGAAAATAACAAAGTTTATGGCAAAAATTAATGAGAGGCCAAGAAAGAAATTGAATTTCTCAACACCAAAGGAGTGCTTTTATAAAAACATTTCGTAATTTTGCACTTGCTTGTTGAATTCGCGAAGAACTATTTTATTGCTTAAAGCGTTAAATGTCAGAGCGTTATTCTAACAAATTGGAGGGTGCTTCCAGACCATGTTTTTGGAACACAAAACTGGACACCCTAACAAACAATATAACTTACGTTGCTGGCGAGGTCATTAGTGACGGATTCTTCATGGCAAAAGATGCCTTTGGAGTTAAGCGCATGACACTTCATAAAGATTGTACTATCAATGGTCGCCGAATAGCTGATATGACTAAAGAAGAACTGGATGCATGGATAGCTGAGAAAGCGAAACAAGATAAGATTATCACAATCCTTTGATGATATTACTTTTGTCTTAAATATTGGTAGTAGGACTCATTTCTACTGCCTTTTTTGTTCCCTATTGTACAAAATTTGGAAAAAATCTATCTGTTTTTGCAGATAGTTACAGATAGTTTCTTTTATGTCAGCAAAAATTAGTAATTTTGCATTCAACGTTAATTATTTAAATATGGACAATACAAAAAATATTAATCGATTGAAGGCAGTGCTTGCTGATGCGAACCAGACAAACAAGTGGCTGTCAGAACAATTAGGCAAAGATACTGTTACCGTAATCAAGTGGTGTACAAATACCACACAGCCAGATTTCAGACGTTGTCAAAGATTACAGAACTCTTGAATGTTGATATTCGCGGGCAGCTTATCAGCAAGATAAATAACCTAAATGGCAGAATAGAAGGCTATCTTCGCATTCTGCTGCCATCGCTAATTCCATCAAAGAATGTCAAATACTTCTAAAAATATCACATTAGGTGAGGTTTCTGAGATAAAGAAAGGAACAGTCGAAAGCATTCAAACTTATCTTGCAGGAAAAGGTGTTGCTATTCCTGCTGACTCTAACTATGTGCTTTCCGTAGCAGAGTTAAAAGCCATTGATCCTATACTTGCATTCAACCTAAAATATAGGACTCCAAAGCCAAAATCAAATATAATTCCTACAGAACCAAAAGCAGAGGACTCGGTAAAGCTGTCCATTGAGACAAGCGAACAAAGGGTTGAACCAATGACTGATCTGGCTCAACTATCTAAACTTGTGGAATCTGATGTAAAGGAAGAAAATAATCCTCCCAAAAACGAGCAAAAGAAAAAGCAGGAGCAAAGATTAATTGGCATCATCAAGTTCTATGATAATGACAAAGGATTTGGCTATCTGGTAACAAACAACAAAGGAATAAACAATGCACGTGGTATCGAATCGGAAATAAAAGAGATATTTGTTCATTCCTCAGGTGTAGCATGTGGATATACGCCATACGATGGACATTGGGTTACCTTTACAAAGGGAAAAGATCGACGTGGCAGACTTGCTGCTAAGAACTTGTCAAAACTGGAATTTGGCAAAGAGTCAATCATGCAAGCACTCAAATATCGTGGTTCATATGCTAAAATATTAGGTTGGGATAGTAAGCGAGAACATAATTATCAAGAGAATGTCATTTCGCATGTTTACAATGCATCAAAACGTGCCACTGGTAGTTCTGATGTATTCAAGGATGCCTTATTCGAATTTGTAGAGAATACAAAAGCTGAATATCGGGAATCTATTGTAAAGCAGTTATATCTTGACGAAGCAACAGGGAAGATTATTGACTCTATCATACGAGAGCCTAATGAAGAAGCGTCTATTGCATATACTTGCCTCAAAGCTTTTTCAACCAAGATGCTATTTACCCAAGATAATACAGATTGGGATAAAATAGCAGAATTGTTTAATGCTGACACAGATATATCTGAATACTATTTCAATATAAAAGAAAATATCGAGAGGAACTCGAACTATAGGAATATTGATATTCACCAGTTTTATGCAGCAATTGGAATCAATGGAATACAGAAGTTGTATTCTATTGACGAATTATCTACGCTAAGTGGCGATATTGTTATTCTGTTATACAATGCTTTGGGAATCGAATTCTGCGATCTCTATGATGGGGCAGACAATATTTCAAGTATAATTAAGGCTTTGCTATTCCTTTGCAATGCGAACGAAGAATATCTAGATAATATCGACGATTGGACAGAAGTAATTCAATTCCTTAAAGACAAGGAGCTTATTGATGATTTTATTGTTCGATATGCAAACTCTTCTTTAATGGTAGATGATTCTATACTGATACTTATTGGTATGGAAACTATTGCTAATGCAATATTACTTCAAGAAGAAGGCGAACAGACACAATTAATAGAATACATTGACGATGTGGCTACGGATTTCTGTATGGAACTTGTTGAAACGCAACTCAAAGATACAGAGCTCCATGAAATTTATATCGGTCAGAAATGGAAAAGATGCCAAGCCGAAGTACCATACGTAGTATTTGATATAGAATCCGATGGAAATAACATTTCGGAATTTGCTTACTTAAAAGAAGGCAATGTTAGGGAGTTTAGTTCTAATGATCAGCTTCCTAGCTTAGGTCGTGCCATTTCTAAGACAGCTATAGTTGTTGGACACAACATAAAACAGTGGGATTTACCGATATTAAATAAAAAAGGTATATCTACCTCATCTTTTATATGGGACACTTTAGAGATTGAAATTCTTCTGAACCCATGCCGCTACGCCTACTCTCTTAGGACAGAACATAACGCAAAAGCTGATACAGAATTAGAAAATGAACTTTTCTGGAACCAGCTATATAGGCTGTCTCTAGATAAAGAATCTTGTCAGGAATTGCAAGATTTCCTTCCGAAAGAAATTAATACTATATTGGCAACATTGCAGAAACCTGTGTTTAGAGAATACTTTAAGAACTCCAGCAATGTAGAAAAGCATTTCTTCCAAGAGCTAAGACCTCTGTCTAATAGAGTTCATTCTCAGATTTCAAACATAGTTGCGGAAACCGAAAATAGCAATGTCTTGGTTATCGCTCCAAAGGATTTGTGGCCACGAATCGCTCAAATTATACCTCTTCGTTTCCCTTCTGTTGGGGATGATATAGAATATCAGGCTATATATGAGGATAAACTTAACGAATATCCAATGCCTTCACATTTGTGGAATACTGTTTTGCGCAGATTCTGCAAGGTGTCTGCAACTCCTATTGTAGCAAACTTAGCACAGTATTTAAGAATCGAAAATGAAGGTAGTGATAAAATTACCTTTACAAATAGCATACTCTCACGATTTGCGGAAAAATCTAACAGCAGAATTGACTGTATTGATATAGACGCATTCCAGTCAAAGGAAATATGCTCTAAGGACTATCAACACATCTACTTTATTGGTTCTGAACGACAAGATAGAGTACATAAATGTAAAGAACAGCGTGAATGGAAGTTTTCCGATTTGTTGGAAGTCGGTAGCAAACTACCTATGCAAATGGCAGCAACCAACATTGCCGTTATATCTGATGCTGACCAAACAAAACTTGGCATAAAGAAACACCCATTGACTGCAAATGTATGGTGCGAAAGACAACCTAATGGAACTTTTGTCATCTACCAGAACTATCAGTATCAGAAATATAGAGATCATTTCCTGTCTCATTTTACTGGTATAAAGCATAATCCAATATACTGGGAAACAGAGGGGGAAAAGTCAGATTCACAGAATATTATACAGGTAAGAACACAATTAAGGGATACATACGATGCTTCTGTACTACGTGTAAATTCTGTAACTACCAGAAGAAGCAACTACTGGGCATATCAATTTGCTCTTGTTGATAAGATTCATGAGCAGAACAGAAGTCTTCCAATAGTTTATGTCGTAAATACCTTGGACGAATACGACGAACTATTCAAATATGCTACTTCTAAAGGATATTTCATTCCAGAAGAAGGTAATAGTTTCCGCAAACTTGAACATATCGGTAGCCATCCTGATGGAATGATTATTATTTCTAAGGAACAATTCATGACAGGTCTCGGTAGTTACAGAACAGATAAGCCTTTTTGTTATATATGGGACAACATGGATATAGACCGATATATGGTCATGTGGGACACGTTACCTTTTGAAGGCGATTACGAGGATTCATCTGATTCTGATGCAGATGAACAATACAAGCGCACTACTGCCAGACAGTGTATTCTTGCATCATGGCCAATATTTGAGCACTACTGTTCTTTGGCAATGGCAAATAGTCCAGAAACTAAGTTCTATATCACTGATTCTCATTTTGAAGACTATTCTGGTTTAGCGAAGGCTTGTAAAGGAAAAGCTGTAGAGTTCCAATTATGGAAAGATGATGATGAGTTCCGTCGAATCTTAGAACGTGCTTCTATATATTTTAAGGATAATGTTGCTGAAACTGATCAGTTAGGAACTGACCAGATGAAGCAGATGATACTCTCTAACTGGGGGTATAGTGGCTGGAGAAACGGTCAGGAAGAAATAGTCGATTACATGCTATCCAAGACTGGTAACTGTTTGGTTTCAATACCTACAGGTGGTGGTAAGTCCGTGCTATTCCAAGGTCCGGCTTTGTGTAGAGCAATTACGTCTCACAAATTGACATTGGTTGTCACTCCATTGCGTGCCCTGATGCAAGATCAAGTAGAGGAGTTGCAGTCAAAAGGATTCGTAAGCAATGTTGATTACCTTAGTGGCGACAGAATGATTGTTGAAACCCAACAGATTTACAGACGTATTCAATCTGGTGAGATTGCACTTCTATATATTACTCCAGAACGATTTAGAGTTAGATCTTTCATGGATGTGCTATACCAACGTCTTCGTATGGACGGTGGATTAGAGTATGTTGTATTTGATGAAGCACACTGCGTATCACAATGGGGACAGGATTTCAGACCTGACTACAGAAATGCAATAGTACGTTGTGTTGAATTGCAACAAACTTTTGACATAATGATAGCGATGTTCTCTGCAACTGTAACAACTCAGGTAGAGGCAGACTTCAAGAAGTTCATTCCAGATATTACAAGATTAGGACAATCTGCAGAAGAATATAATCCGATACGTAACCATATCGGAATTTCCTTTGCTGTAGCCAACTCAGAAAAGAGAAAACAAGGTCATAATGATGATGCACGAGTTCAGGCGATTGCTCAATACATTACAGAAAACAAGATTGATTTCAAAGAAAGCTGTATGCTTATATTCTGTAGGACGCATAATCAATGTTCCGAAACAGCCGAAGCTTTGAATGCTTTATGCGAAAAGGCTTCTGAAGATTCCGTTTTGCATAAATGTTTTGACCATATAGACTATTTCCATGCAGGTCTTGATGCAGAAGAGCGTAACGAAAAATATTGTAGATTCAAGAAAACTCGTAAAGAGAATGGTGTAGACGTACCTGTTGCAGAGTCAGAACACATTTATATTTTGTGTGCGACAAAAGCATTTGGTATGGGTATGGACATTCCAAATATTCACTATCTTGTACATTTTACACCACCTTCAGTACTTGAAGATTACTTACAGGAAGTTGGACGTGCAGGTCGAGACTATCAAGAAGATCCTTCTGAAAGATCTGAGTTCTATTTATCTCATAATGAACTACCTGCAGTGTGTATTACATCGGACGAGGACTTCCATAAGCTGAAAGATCTGCTTGTCCGTAGTCAGATGAGTTGGTCTGACCTAACAGACTGCAAGGATAAGATTGTGGCATTTATAAAACGATTTAGGACTATAGAAGAAGTCAAGACAAAACCATTGGTTGTACCATATGGTGTGTGGTCAAAGAATGATGATTCTGATCATTTTACAGATACAACAGCTTCACGACTTGCGTTCCATTGGCTTGAAACAATGGGATTCATAAAACTGAAATATCTGAGTTCTGCATATTATGACATGACTATTATGTCTAATGCTTCTGGTGTTAATTATAGGAATGAACGTCATCGAAACGTTTACGATTACCTAAAAAGGAACGCAGAACGTCTTGATGAACCATCACTGTTTTCTATCGCGGATATGAGAGCGGCATTTAAAATGTACAAAATGTCGTTCCCACAGATAATGAATGCCATTCTATACTGTCAATCACTGAATTTACTCTCATCGAATGAAATGATGCGTTGTGAGATAAAGACCAGAAGATTTTGTGAAGCAAGATACATGGTTAATCATGATGATAACACCTTTGCGCTTCATATAGCCATGGAAGGCGTTCGCAATCTGTTATATGATTGTAAGATAGGTGTTACACAAATATTTGATGTAGAGAGTCGGGAAGAAATATACAGGCATCTTCTCGATGATGTTTATTATGAAACAATTAAAGAAGAAAAGAAACGTAGGAAGAAGGTTGAGACTACAATATACATGCCTTGGAAGAGTGAAATTCTGAATCCTCCAAAGGGTGCCGTTACTGTTGCGGAAACATTCAAACGTAATATCATAACGAGAGTCGGTCCACAAATATTCTCGATTCTACGCTATATACCAGGAGTAGAGTTCCATATAAAGCAAGTTGAAGAGAAATTTGATTTCCATGTGAAAGTAAAGAATGAACAATGGAAGGATTTCCTTAAATTCTTTGAGGAAGACTGCTTTAAATGGATAAAGTTTGTGTGTGAGCAGGCTGGTTCTTTTTACTGGGCAGAAAAATTGCAAGAACTTGATTTCCATCACAATGGCAATATGTATGGCTATTTCGAGAAGGTTTTGACTGTTCTCAGATTGTTGGCATACATTGAACATACGCCATTGATAAGCTCGGGTATTGAGGTTCTTGCCAATGACAAGACAGTATCTGATATAGATGAGGGAACTGATAAGGAATCTGAAATGTATGATTTCAGACAAGACTTTGACGAACAGGAAAGAGTAAAGAAAGTGCGTCTTACTGCAATGCACATTTTCTCGTTGATAGGAAGGGAACAACAAGGCGAGTTCATACGTAGATACTTCATGTGTCGTAACTATCGGGATTATCTCGCTTTGGCAGGTGAGTATGCCCCTGAAAGTTCTGATATTATGTCCGAATTGACAGATGAAGCTCTTCGAGAAGAGGAAAAGAAGTTCTATGGTGACAAAGAAAAAGGATATTTGAAAAATGAAGAGCAGATAAAAATATACGAGCAGCCTAGAAATGAGACCATAAATGTATTGGCAGGTCCAGGTTCGGGTAAGACTCACATGTTGACTATGAGATGTGCAAAGCTAATCTATAAAGAACATGTTGAGCCGAGCCACCTTTTGATACTTGCATACAACAGAGCTGTTGTTGTCGAACTTAAAAACAGACTTGACAACCTCTTTACAAAGTTGGGTATGAGTCGTATCGGACATCATTTGCATATTCATACTTTCCATGCGCTTGCAAAGATCTGCATGGGAAGCCGTTTAGATAATGTTCCTACTGAGCTTTGGGAAAAGATGTTCTTACAGTTCCTTCAGAATAACACTGTAGAGTTCAGAGGAATATTCCCTCAAATTGAATACGTTCTTGTGGATGAGTTCCAGGATATAACCAGGGACAGACTACTTTCGTTACTTGAAATAAAGAAGATTTATCCTGATGTAAAGTTCTTCACTATTGGTGATAAGAATCAGAGCATCTACGGATTTGACAGATTGCCAAAGGATAGTAATGGTCGTGCACTACAGGTGAATAACCCTATAACATATGCTGCATGGTTAAATCCTGATGCATATTATAAGAAGTTGGATGAAGAGCTTCATCCTACTCAGCTGACAATGTTCACAAACTATCGCTCATATCAAAAGATTTTGGATAGTTCTGCTAAGTTTGTCCCTACTGATAGTAATATGCCTATCTCAGCAGCAACGCTAATGGCGCATGAGCCGCATGAACCATACACTATATTCAACGATACATCCACATCATGGACTGGTGATCTGTTAGTATATATAAATAATGTAAAGGAACAAAATGAAATAGCAAAATCTAATGGTAATGAGTACGCTATTATAAAAAATGTCGCTGTGTTCTTCAGAACCAACAATGAAGTCTATCGAGGATATGCTGATATAAGATCACGAGTGCCTGAAGATGTAAGAATACGTATTCAAGGTGCAAGTACGTGCGAGTTATGGCGCGAGAGAGAAGTGTATGATTTGATACATTTCCTGAATCAACATCCAGATACAGAACTGTTGCTTGATGATGATAGAACAGCTCATGGCATGAAGGATTTCTTAATGAAAAAAATTGAAGACAACCCATCTTGGGATGCCTATAACATAGATTTGGCATACACAATTGTTCTTAATTATCTGGAATCCATTCGTTCTGACGAATCTATTCATAGCTATTCTGACTTGGCTAATTATATATTGGAAGTTGCAGGAAAGGATGATGGTGGTCAAGTATATAAGATATACGACCGTTACAAAGAGCAACGCATTCTACAAGATGATACTCTTACCGTCATTCTGACAACTATGCATAAAGTTAAAGGCCTGGAGTTTGATGCTGTATTTATCACACCATCTTCCATTTCGTTGCCGATGAAACCTCACCATACCTATGCCAAAGGTCAAGAACTTCAATTAGACGATAAAGCAGATATAGAAGAGGAACGCCGTCTGATGTTTGTTGCTTATACTCGTGCAAAGAAGTATCTGCATGTTTACAAAGGACAACGTGAGGCAGCCATTGAAGAAGCTAATCAAGTTTATTTGCCAGTGGACGATGGAACCATTGTATATGCAGAACGTGAACCAGGCATGAATAAATACTATCTATCGCAAAATGTCTTTGCTAATACATTCTTTATGAATGACAAAATAGCGCAGAATGTTAAAAAAGACGATGACGTTATGGTTGTTCGAGAGTCTGATGGCAATTACTATGTTCAACATGGTAATGACTTAGTCGCTAGGTTATCAGGAGCAAGCACAATTGCAAGAAATGCGCGAAATAATGATATCCTTCGATTGCGTGGATTCTTTGTGAGTGATGTAAGTATATGGTCATGGGAAGATACCTTAAAGGCAGATGAAAGTGCTAGAGCTAAGGCAATAGCCCAACATCGCGAATATAGACCTTTCGCTAACGATTGGTGTCAAGCGGCTCGTGAACGTGGATATATCTATGTAGTACAAATTGCAGGATTTGGTACTCCTGCTTAAAATGATAACAAATGGAATCGATAAAGAATAGTTTCAAGCACGACTACAACTTAGCTGTCGATTGTTTCAACAAGAAGGATTATACATCTTTCTTTAGAAACGTTCGACCTGCTATTGAGTTATTGTGCAAACTCGTTATTTACGACATTATAAATAATGATGCTACTTCTACAGACATCGTGGAAGGTCGAAAATCAATACAAAAGAGTAAGGATAATCTCTTTTACCTTGATACAAGACCTACCTCAAGAAAGCCAACAGGTAGTATCTTTACTGCAATATTCCCTCGTGCTTACTTTATGTATCATCCAGATGTGTATAGTGCAAGAGAGGATGTACAAAAGAAAAGATTGAAACTGAGCATTGAAAGTTATAGCTCCGAATTGTGCCGTTGGTATAGCTTTGCAAGCGAGTTCGGAAGCCATACAGGTGGCTCATCAATGCAGGAAGAAGAGCAAGCAAGAGGTTGCGCAACTTGTATTCCTGGTTTTTTTGACTTTCTAAAAGGAAATTCCATACTTTCTGCAGATACAATAGTATTTCTGAATGGTTTGCAGTCATTCTCCTTTAACTCTGTAAGAGGAAAAGAGTTAAACCAAGCGAAGAATCAAATAGAGCTCGCCAATAAAACTATTGATGAGAAGGAAGCAGCTTTGATACTTGTAAAGAAACAGTTAGCAGAAGTAGAGCAACAAAACTTGGCATCACAAGAAAGAACTTCAGAAGTAGAATCCCTGTTAGCAGAAAAGCAAAAGGAAATAGAAGAACTAAAGAATTTACTATCTGCTACACAAGTACTTGAATCTCAAGCAACAGAGGAAGAGTTAGTTCCTGAAACTCCTATTGTTTATAGACCACAAAGAGAATGTCAGCTTCGGGAACGTATGCGACTTGCAGTAGATGACTGGGATTTAGACGAAGACTCTCTGGATGATGACCAACTTGATTTGATAGATATAACTATTGATCAGTCTATGTTGGTAACAGGCTGTGCAGGTAGTGGTAAGTCTGTTATTGCTATGCATAAAGCTGAACAGATTGCAAATGAGGGTAATTCTGTGATACTTATATCCCTTACACGTTCTCTTAATAGTTTTATGAAGACAGGCAGAAGCTGCAGTTCTTACCAGTTCTATCATTATCATTACTGGAAATATCTTGGTATGCCTTCCGCTGACTATATCATTGTTGATGAAATTCAAGATTTTGAACGTGAAGAAATTCAGGAGTTCATAGAGGCTGCTGCTAAGCATTATTTCTTCTTTGGTGATTCTGCTCAGTCAATCTATAACCATTTTGGCAAAAAGACTCTGTCCATTGATGAAATTGCTGATATGACAGGTCTTGTTCCTCTTAGGTTATACAATAATTACCGACTTCCACGTAACGTTGCAAAGATTACACAAGACTATGTCGGCGTAAATGTTATGAAATACGAGGAAAAGGTTTATAAAAACAAGGAGAAAGAGTTACCCCATTTCGTTCATTTCGAGACTGTAGATGAACAAATAAAAAAGATCATTGAAATCTCGAACTCCAACCCAGAAATGAGTATAGGGGTATTACTCCCAAGTAATCAGAAAGTAATTGAAGTTTGCGAAAAGCTTAAATTACAAGACTTTGATTATGAGTTCAAATTCAAAACTGAGGCTCAGGACAAAAGGGCTCAGGGCGAACTTCACTTCACAAACAACCTTCCAAAAGTAATGACCTATCATAGTGCAAAAGGTCTTCAGTTTGATTTAGTTATCATACCTATGTTTGATGGAGCAAATAATGAAGAAACAAGGAAAGCGTTATATGTTGCCATGACACGTACAATGCACCAGTTGTATTTGATGTATAATACTCCTAATCTGGCTTCACCTTTAGATAAAGTGCCACCAAGATTGTACAAAAAGAATTAAGATGTAAGCCATCGGCTAACCCCGTCTTGCAATATTTTCTGAAAATCTTGTAGGAATCTTCAAAATTCTACAAGATTTTCGGAGATATTCAAAGAAATTTAGAAGAAGTTACAAGAATTTCAGAGGGAGATTACAGAATTCCCTTCTCTCTTAGCCTCAATGGCAGGAAGTTTGCCAAATCTCTCGAATAATCATTATCATACTCATGTATATGAGTCAAGAAGTAGGTTGTCCATTTTCGGAAGTCATCACCAGCCAGCTTGCAGCTTCCTATCATAGAGTACATGATGGCAGCTTCCTCAGCCGCATCATGGTTTCCACAGAACATATAGTTGTATCTGAAGGAGCATGAAAGGGAATATGTGTTGTCGTTAAAAAAGTGGAGCTGTGTAATCGGTACAGCACTATTGTCAGATATGGATGACTTTACGATTTGTTGGTTGTATGAATAGAAAAATATGGAAAATGAAACTATAAAAGAACGATTCCTTGGCACAATCTTCGGACAAGCTGTAGGAGATGCCTTGGGACTGAGCACGGAGTTTATGTTCAAGCAAGAGGTGGATTGTTTTTATCCTAATGGGATAGAGGACTATTCACAAATCGTGCAGGATGATCATCGTCGTCGTTGGCAAAGAGGCGATTGGACTGATGATACCGACATGATGCTATGCATCTTAGATTCTTTTGTGGCTTGTCAAAAGGTAGATATTCTTGATATTGCCAGAAGGTTTAAGGAATGGATGATGAACGGAGGCATGGGAATTGGTCGGCATACCTATAATGTAATGGCTCTTGGCGACTATACTTCGAATCCACAGAAGGCAGCAGAGATTATCTGGAAGATGGGAAAGAAAAAAGCTGCAGCTAATGGGGCTGTCATGAGAACTTCGGTGGTAGGGCTTCTGAAGGAAAATGTGACTAGTAATGCTGAGAATATCTGTAAGCTAACTCATTATGATCCTCGCAGTGTGGGCTCTTGCGTTATCGTTTCTTCTATCATACATGCTCTTGTCTTTGAAGACAGGATATTGGATTATGAAGATGTGATTGGCATTGCCAAACAATATGATGAACGAATCGTTCCATTTATTGACTTGGCATATCATGAAGGTCTGGATTCTTTGTGCCTGGATGATGAAAAGAGTATGGGATATACGCTCAGAACTTTAGGGGCTGCCCTATGGGCTTATTGGCATGCAACCTCGTATAAGGAGGGTATCTTGAAGATTGTTTTATCAGGAGGAGATGCGGATACCAATGCAGCAGTAGCAGGAGCTATCCTGGGCGCTAAATTTGGAATAGACCAAATTCCTGAAGAATGGAAAAGTGGTCTTCTCTATGCTTCTATGCTCCATGACAAGGTGCAGGAATTCTACACAATGTATCGATAAAAACGTATCATAGTCTGTTGTTTTAAATCGCCCGCCAATGGCGGACGATTTACAAGGATAGCCCTCAAATCTTTTGAGAATTATAGTCCCAACTCTTTTAGCATTTTCTTTATGACATCAGTCTTGATGGTTGAGAATTCTGATTTGTCATAGATTTCTATCAACCATACTTCACCGGTATTCTCATCTACTAATGTGGTATATGTGATAACTCTAGCTCCTCCCGCTTTACCTTTTCTTTTGGAATCAATAGCCATACGGATTTTTCTTAACCCACCACCTAAGTCAACTCCTTGAAAAGGATCATCTTTTAGGGAATCTTTGAATTTGCCAAAATCTTGTTTCATGGACTTATAGCGTTTAGCCAAGTCCTTTAACTCCTTTTCAAAATGGGGAGTTGTTTCTATATTATAGCTCATCGAAAAGTTCGTCTGCGGATTTTGCTTTCAATTTACCCTCTTTTATCATTTTAACCTCACGGAGTCCTTGACAAATTCCTTCGGTTCTGTCAATTGACTGCTGAGGAATTATTTCAAACAGAATCGTTTCCAAATAATTGCTGAGGCTTCTGTTGTCTCTTTTAGCATTGCTCTTTAGAATATTGAGCAAATCCGTATCTATTCTTATAGAAGCGGAAGATTTTGTTTTTATTGTTGTACTCATATTACAATACTGCGTTAAATTAATATTTAATCGTCTGTAAATCAATAACTTATATTAAG
>USSA01000034.1 GCA_900557255.1 uncultured Prevotella sp. | reverse complement strand
TGCCCCCAGCAGGGAGTGGGAATGAAAGTTAAGAACAAGCCTTGACACAGTTTAATTTACACCCCCTATCTGCAGGTTTCCAACACCGATAAACCCCATCACATTTCCTGTGGTAATACGTACCTTTTCAGAGTCACTTGTATTTAGAATGGTCATAACTGAAGCTTCACCGACTTTGTCGTCTGAATCCTCTATACTAAAGGGAAATACTAGCAGATTCTCATTTTCATGACATAATTGAGCTATTGTCTTGTCGGCAATAGGGAATAAAGCTGAGACATCTTTACGAAGAAATATCCCAGCTTTTACCTGTCCAATATTATTGTCTGTTAAGTTAATTCTCATCGACCAATTCGTTATCATTAATATTTGAGTTGCTTTCTTTGGTATCGAAGTAAGCATTTCTCAACTTTTCCATGATTTCTTCTGATTTGCGGAAACCACGGATATATTCTCTAAGCAATGGTTCGATATTCATATTCCATAGCTTTTCAAAGTTTCCACCATTATCACCCAACTTTAAGAAGTATGATGGTCCAACTTGGTAGGCCGGGCCAAGCCCTTCAATCTTGGATATCTCATTATTCAATCTTACCATTACATTCTTTGCCTTAGTGGCACATTCGAGTGTGTCGAGCATAGATTGTGTGTCTTCAGGCTTTATTTCCTTCCATGTGAATCTGCGACGCATAGCAAAGTCCATGCTCTCGATACTACGGTCTATATCATTCATTGTACCAAGAATGAATACGTTTTCAGGAATATAAAATCCTTCTGCAAATGCATCTGTTTCAGGGACAAGGTTCTGATATTGAGTCTTTACTCGAATATCTTTCTTGCCTCTATAACCAGGGTCAATGGCATAGAATAGTTCACCAAATATTTTTGAAGCCTCTCCACGATTGATTTCATCAATGATGAAAACAAAATCTTTTTTGACTACGTTACTTGCTGTTAATGTTGAAATGTTCTTTTGTTTGTACACTTCTTTAAGTACAGCCCAGTAAGCAGAAGCATGACAACCTCCAATAGCATCCCTTACAGCATCGCTAATGTTTGAAATATTGTTCAAAGACTCTGTTGTAGTAAATACTTTTGCAAGTTTTGCCAATCTGTCAAAAGAAACGGTATAAGTACGATTACTACTAGTTCCAGGAGTTTTCAGTTCTATGTTATTAAAGTCTGTAACCTTAACCACCTCCATAGATTTTCCGTTTGTTTTGAGCTTAAATTCATTCAAATCACCATTATTAATTTTATCAATAACTGTATTGTATTTATCATTCAGTGATTTTTCTTCCGATAACTCAGTGAGAGTTTTTTTGCTGTCCGCCAAATTCTTGATAGCTTTTTTGCAAAACTCTTTAAAAATGCCATCTTTACGCTCAAATCCCATCTGTCCATCAGACATCATAATAGGTCGGAGCCCTTCTACAAAATCAGTATAGTCATAAGAAGGATGAAACTGCACAAAGCACATTTCGTCTTTACCACATCCCATTTCTTTTGCTATGGCCTGTGCCATAAAGGTCTTACCTGTACCAGGAGCACCTGTCAGAACTAAGTTCTTGCTTTCTTTAAGCAAGTCAATATATTTTTGATACATCATATCGTTGTCTATTTTTGTTTCAACAAGTTTACTTTCAATGACTTTATTGTCTGTACCTGTGTTTTTTAATAATTCTCTATGATGCCACAATACCGTTTGAGCAGTAAGTGGCATACTTTGAATACATCCATTTTTCCTTAATTCATTATTGATTGAGAAAATCAATTCCTCCTCTTTCTCAATCTCTGGAATAACATATTGTTCCAGTAACTCGTAAAAATGAACAAGTTTATGGCCTGTCTTTTGTGTCTTAATCTCTAGAAGCTCACATAAATTTTTATAGACGTCATCTTTATAAAAAGTATATTTCTGAGGATTATGTAATGTCAAGAAGCAGCTTATCAGGCGTTCATCGCACATTGCTCTTGTCTTTTTACTGAACCTTGCTTTAATCTTATCATCCCATAATGTTTTACAACTATCTGTGAATTTTTCAATTCTTTCCTGTAAAAAGATATTTTCGTCAAATAGTGCTTTAAAGAGTTTACGGTACTCTTCTGGCTCATATTTCGCAAAATTTCTAATTGCGGTAATCTGCGAGCTATAGCATAGATTTTTTAGTACAAGAGACTTAATCTCTTTAGAAAAATCTACAGCATTAGGGTCTGGGTGTCCATTTTGTTTGGACACCAATTCCCATTTATATAATTCTTCTAAGTTAGAATCGCCATTTAGTCCATATTGGATTTGGTGATTCTTGAATAATGTGACTATATCTTTTAAATTCATTTCGTATCTTCTATTGTTACATCAAATTTTATATCCTGATTCCTACATATGTCTATTTCTGTATCGTAGGTGATAGTGGATAGATCGTACATCTTTCGCTCGCCTGGAGCGTTGTAGATAAACCATCCGTTCATAAAACCACCGTCAGGATAGATACATAGTTTCTTTCCTGCACATTCAAATGTGAGGACTCGCCAATGCGTTAGGCTACGTCTTGGTGCTGAAACAACAGGGGAGAGAGTACCTTCTATTCCATCCTCGTATTCCAATCCCTCAACCAATTCATTCGCCAGGTTCTCCAGCCAAGAGTCACGGTCTTCTGACGTAGGCTGATTGGCTCCAAGATTATCTCGCTTTCCGTTGTCGCTATTGTATCGCTCAACCAAGAACTCCAAGTTATAAGGAGAACCAATCTTCTTAATGAAGTATTTGATAGTTTGTGAACACAAGATGATGGAGAGAATGCTCTTCATGTGCTCATCTTGATAAGACACATTTACTATAGATTCTCTGTTAGCCAGACAATGAGCTACAAATGCCTGAACAATCTGTGATGCTCTATCGTCGATGATACCGGCAAGCCCAGATGTCTTGATGATTGTTGGATCACCATCCACGAGTTTGAATATCTTCGTTGTAGCATCCACAATATCAGTTTTGATAAACTTTGCTTTGCTTGCGAAGTTATTGGTACGGATATAGTATATGGTACCATTTCCCCACTTGTCATTCATTGTGATATGGTTAGGGTTGTTTGTAAAATACAATCTACCATCAATGTATGCCAAAGGGTAAAGCCCATTTCCTGCAAATGGATTCTTTATTTCCATCACTTCGTTTGTCCAGCCCTTAATAGAGCGGATCATGCTCATCGCCGGTGTAGGTATAGCTATATCCGTATTCTTAACTACACAGAAAGAAGTCTGCTGACCATGAGGAGCAAAATAGTTGAAGAACTGACCTTTCCAACAATGGTCTGTGCCTTCATACTCCCAGCTTGCATAGTCATCATCAACGAAAATGAACTTCTCGTTCTGAGACAATGCAAATGTGCGTTCCATTTTGGCAAGAGAAGTTTCTGTAGCACTTTCTCCGAATACACTCAATACTGCATTTGGCAGAACTTTTCTTGCAGAGCGTTCCTCTTCAATCCATGCCTTTGCTGCATCTATATCGATATGATTGATGTAGTGTAGGGTGAACTTGTCAATCAAAGCCTCCTTGTTACCTGAACGGATTGCTGCCTCAATGATAGTATAGGCACGTTCTATTGACGACTTCATCAAGTCCATAGCTGCCAACTGGTTAGAATAGCCGGAACCGCCAGGATTGGCATCAAAGATACATATATGTCCATTAGGCGTAATTGTAAAGTCGAGATCAGTACGCTCTACATTCAATTCCTCAGACAAGGCTCTTGCAAAGAGCAATCCGAGAGTGATGAGCAGATCTTCTTCTTCATTACGACTATTAATCCAGTCTTTCTGGAAATGGCGTATTCTAATCTCTGTATAATCTGTTTGGATGGTATCACCCAAAACTACGTTTCGCTTGATGTAATCAGTACTGCCACATCCCAAGCACTTATTCGGTTTCGGACCTTTTTTCACGAGTGCAAAGTGATAATCTGGCTTATCCGTATCTTTTGATGCGATAGGATTCATTTCGTTTGGCAGCTTATCTGGGTCACTTGATGAGGCTGCAGGCCAGCTTTCAAGCACAGTCTTTCCGCATTTCGTACAATGACAATAACCAAATCCTGTACCTTCATTATAATATAGTATCTGACCGTTGCCGCTTTCTCTACTGCTACGGGTATCAAAAAGGTGTGGCTCAATACGATCCTGCTTCCATTCATCAGCTCCAATCAACTGAGCACTTACACGAGTATATACATTCTGGTCGAGAATTCGACTTGCCGATTCATTCATGTCTGGAATAAATTCTGCTGGTTGCAATAGGTCGAGTTCTGTACTTGCACTAACTCTCCATTTCTCTAAAGAGTCCAATTCCTCTTTTGTATCAATCACAACTTGCTCACGGTTGAAGTACAGCTTTTTGAATGTTACTTCTGGCTTGAAGAAGTTGGTGTATCTGATTCCACGCACGATTCTTACCATACCGTCTCTTGCAATAGGATTGCCCGGTGCATATTGAGACAATGCAGTACGAAGAGGGTATGATGGGTTCGATGGTGTAACCAGTGTATATGATGTCTGTGATGAAGCATTTATATCAAACTCTACCACGTTCACTGGCATATTGGCATTTGGCGTAAAGCGATGAGTTGCCCAAT
Organism: uncultured Prevotella sp.; assembly: GCA_900557255.1. Next base: position 18,534 of record USSA01000034.1, on the reverse strand, counting down.
ATGAAAGCAAACGGGAAGCTAATGGTTCAATGAACTTCATTTCAAAGAATGCCTGTTGTCTTGCACTCTTTGCCTTCTTGTATGGTTCTGCATAATCTTGAATGCGCAATTCCAGTTCAGAATAGCATTTCTCGTTCATTTCACGAGCTTTGGAAACGACATACTGAGGCGGACGGCTACTAAAGATAGTACCGTCTAACAGAATTCGTATCTTTCTTCTCAAATCATCACTCAGCGACTCGCTGCATTTATTGTTGAATGCCTCATATGGTGTACCAGTCTCGTCACCCAATCCATCCAATGGACTAATAGGAGCATTATCAGCCTTTTTCTTTACCTTGAAGTGGTTGCTCTCACCATCAGGAACTATCTGATAATTAGTATAGTAACTGATTACTTGCTCAGTGATGCTGCCACCAGCCATTCCAAAAACACCAAACTCTCTAATGAGGAAAGAGTTAATATGACGTTGAATCACCTGGGCACTATTCAAATCAACGGTAGGTGAGTTGACGTTGCGCATGATGACATTCTCCATAGGATTCAGCAATGTCCTTATACCTACAGCGTCAGATCCACACAGTGTAACACAGGCACTACGAACCTGGCCGCGTCGTCCACTACGACCGGCTCTCTGTTTATAGTTTGATGGCATTGGTGGAACAGAAGTCATCATCACTAATTCCAAGTCACCGAGGTCAACACCCATCTCCATTGTTGTAGAACAAGCAAGGATGTTGAGTCTATGATCCTTGAAATCTTCCTGTACCTGGCGACTAATCATCTTATCCACCTGTGCTGTATGCTCAGCCTGAATGAAGAGTTGAGGGAATTGATGAATTTGAAGGAGACGATCTGATAACGAACCGTTTTCTCCCCATAAATCATTATTCCAGAGAATTTTACGATTATCTTTAGCCCATTCTTCTATCACCTCATCAGCAGGATTAGGATTCATGCTATGGTTATGATAAGGGTAGGGAGTCCATTTTTCATGAAGCTCTTCTTTCAAAGCTACTGGTTCACCGCCGATGACGTATGGTGAATAACCATGGAAGGTAATCTCTACAGGACGCAGACATTCTACATGATGTCTGCTACCAGACTGGTTTGTGTCACACAAATATACATCATCATAGAGCTTGAAACCAAGTTTGGCAAGATTGAGTCGATAAGGAGTAAAATGAACTCCATCTTTTACCTCGTCTTTGTCTTTAACTTGTTTGCGTAACTCCGTGTCATAATGCTTACCATGTTCCAGTAATTCGTATTTTAACGTCAGTTCATTCCACATGCAGTCTATAACATCCTGAATGTCTTGCTTATAACTGTTGATAGCATTCACTATTGAAATATGCTTCTCGTTTGCAATCAGTTTTGCTAACAATCTGATGATACGAGATGGATTAGCTGCCTTGTCTCTGATGACTGGTTTGTGGACAGGACGACGCATTTCCTTTTTGGTGGCAAATCTTACCGTTTGGAATATGTCAACAGAGTCCTGGTCATCCATTGTCAAGAATACACACTCACTCTGACGAGCAGTATAGTCCAGGAATAACTGCATTAAGGCGTGCCAATCCTTTTTAGAAATCTGATTTTCAGGTGATAGCTTACCATTGAATACCTCTACAGCATCTGGCAACTTTGAAGTCAATGCTGGTTGTAAGTCGTCATAGTAAGAGGCGAACAAACCCATTGTTTCTGGAGTTGCTGCAGACAAAGGTCTGTGAGACAGATATTCCACCATGAGGGATAGAATATATTTGCGTTTCGTCTCTGGCTTTATATTGCCATCTTCATCAAGTTCTGGGCTCAGTTCAGAGCGTTCTGCAAACTGCTGACAGAAAATGTCTGCCAGCCTATCATTGATAAGCACATCTAAAATGTCCTGCCATGACAAGAACTGATTAGGCTTCAGTTCATTGAGCAGCGCTTGGATAGCTTTTTCATCGCTACCTTCAAGAATGTCCAGTTTCTCTTCTGCATCCTTGTGCTGAGGGTCTTTTCTACCTGTAGTATCGTAAATATTTTCGAAGTGCTTAATAGCCTCTTCATTTGTCATACTACCAGCAGTAGCCATTCTGCATAACTCATGATACAAAGTGCCATAAACCCACAGACGTTCTTCTTCCAAGTTCTGCTTAATGGTACTACGAGCTGCCATCTGGCGACTATCTACAAAACTGATATATTGCTGCCCCTTATGCAGGTATATCTTAGATTCATCTTTTGGCTTTCCTTCTGTCATCAAGTCGAGAGTAGAAGGAGCTATCAATCTGGAGATAAAATCTGGAGCAACACGGAACTTCTGAAGTTTCTTTGCATCTTCTTCATCAGATTGTATCACATCGGCATTGTCTTCGTCCTGCTTTGCCTGTTTTGTCAGCTTCGTACCACAATAAGGGCATTGGCAATGAGCATTTGCAATGATTCTCCAACCTTTTGGCGCCGGATTGCTTGCTGTAACATTCAGCAGTCTGTTACCCTTAATAATATAAGGTATATTGTTGTCATATTCTGCATTCTCACTTTTTGTAGTACCAAATACGTAGAGAGTTTTGCCCGTATCTTCTGTGTTGTCAAGATCGAACATATCGCTATCATCCATAGTAATAGGCTGATAGCCAATGCCGTCATCATACTTCACTTCTTCTGCAATGGCAACATACTCACCGCAATGCTTACAACGACTCATTTCCAATAAGGGTGCATCGTCTTTGCTTCTCTGTCCAGATTTGTTTTCCAAATAGACACGGAAACTACCATCCTCGGTATAGTGTGAGTCTGCAAGGTCAACATACAGGCCATGGTTTGGTACACGGTAGAAGTAATGAACTTTCACACGTAAGTCTTCCAGGCCCATATCTTCTGCTTTTTGGCACATTTCGTCCAGTCGCACCAGCTTCTCCTCGATTGTATCACCTTCTTTTATCAAGTCATCGAGTTTGATATATCCGTCATGATTATCGTTGATAAGCTTAAGCCAATACTCCTTGTCCTCTTCTGGAATGACATCGATGCCTTTACGCTTACCATCCACATATTTCACCTGATTAGTCTGCAATCCGGTGATGCCAGCAATGAAATCCTTCAGTTCTTCCTTGGCATTCTCGCTACCATTTCCGATGGTTGCGGATGATGTAGCAAAGCGTACCTCGTCAGTAGTCACACCATAAGCCATGAGCACACGTCTGATAAGCATGGCAATCTCAGCGGCTCCAGCACCAGTATAGGTGTGAGTCTCATCCAAAGCAATCCATCTCAGTGTACCTTCGCCTTCCTCTTCCTGCTTTTCATGAATCAATTTTCTATCCTTATCACGCAGCAAGATATATTCAAGCATGGTTGGGTTTGTCAACAGTATATTTGCTGGATGTTGTCGCAATTCGGCACGAGTGGCTATGACATGAGGGTATTTCTCTTCAATGACATTTCCAGCTTCATCCCTGGTTATACCACGGATGGCATCAATCTTACGGAGAACCTTTTTGTAGTTCTTATCCTCTTCATTAGGAAGCAACTCTGGCATATCACCATTGTAAACAGCAAAAGTGAGATTTGTTCCTGCCAGCAGTTTTTCCATACGTGCCTTCTGATCCTCCATCAGTGCATTGAGAGGGTAGAGGAAGATGGCCTGTACCTGTTCAGGTATATGATGTTCTATCAGATCCTGTACAAGAGGGAGCATGAAACACTCAGTCTTACCCGAACCTGTTCCTGTTGTTACAACGATACTCATATTCTTGCCATCAGAAGTTTTCTCCTTCAACAAAGTCTTCCAGCACTGATACTGATGCTCATAAGGTGGATAGTAAGTATCTGCATTAGGCATACATTTCTGCCAGAGTGTACCCACCATTTCTTTAGCCTCGGCTTCGTGTTCTGGATAAACAGTCTCGTAGCTGTTCATGCATTGTACCAATGGCATAGCATCCTTAGGAGCGAATACCTCAGGGATTATCATCTTCAACTGATTGATATATCCCTTTTGGCTTTCGTTCCTTGCCTCACCGCACCACATGGCAGCAAGAGTTTTCTCTACTGCTGTGCGGTTATTCTTATATAGTTCTGCAAATCTGAATTTTTGCTTCATATCTCGATATTCTAATTTTCATTTGAAACTATAGCGTGACTCATCTCGCTGAATTTATATCTGCACTCATCAAAGTCTTTCAGAAACTCTTTCAAGTTTTCATATTTACCCAAAGCATCTGGGTTGTCTTGTATGAGTTTGAGAGCCTTATCTGCAACTTCCTCTATCTTTGGCCAGACATCAAAAGTCCAGTATCTTTTTAGAAACTCTTTCAGACAACTCTCCTCTCGTTCATCCGAACATTTTGGCGTCTTCAGAAAAAATGCAGTTACAGCTTCCTTTATCTTGCCTACCTCGTCAGCATCTTCTGCCAAATCTTCAATCTGTCTGATCCACGCTTCTCTTGGTAAAAGCATCCAGTCGAAGTGGAACTCTACGGCAAACTGATACAGATTTTCAATGTCTGTATCTGTTAGCTGATAACCACGCTTCTTGACAAGAGGAAGAAATATATCTCCAATTTGTCTGCCTGCTTTCACCACTTTTATGAGTGGATTGAAGAGAAAGAAGTAGGTCTTATGCTCAGCCACAATCTCAAAGCAATATAATGCATCGACTACTATCTGCGATTTCTTACCTCCCCAACCAGACTTTACCTTTTTTATATAAGATAAGGCATAATGCCGTGGAAACGAATTGGATTTCATGCTTTGGAATACGATGCCGTCACCTGATAGTTCGTTGCTGTTAGCTACAGCCACAGGATCCGTTTTGTAGTTCCATGCATATAAATCTTTCGGTGCATCCATAGCCTTCGATATATATACTTTCAGATAATCCAGAGGAAACTCTTCTGTAAGTTCATCTACCGGCATTTCAAGTTTGTAGTTATCTACAGAAAGGTTAGGGTCATTGAAGGTAGGAAAACCATAGAACATTCTACTGTTCTTTTTGATTTGATATTCCTTCACGCCATTTTCTGAGAAATCTCTTATAGAGAACTGGTCACTGTTGATGAGAGGAATGTGTATATCCTCTTCTTTACCAGCGTAACTCACAATATGACTTTTCCCATTACTATCCTTTTGAGATAGTTCACGCATAATGATAGGACGATATACGTCCACCAAAATTTGTGCCTGATCATTTCCTATTTTCAGCTGTTTTGTATCAGGCTCACGCACACCCAGCAATTTTTCAAAGTTATCTTGTATGTCATCTACTCCTTCCAATGCTGTACAGATACGCATATGTTCGAAATCTCGCCAGATAGGTTGCTGTCCGGCAGAGACAGGAGTGAAAGGTACATAATACACGTGCGGTTTGAATACGATGCCTTTTACCGTCACTCTTAGGCGAATTGCACCTTGCTCTGGTTCTTCTTCGTTCCAATCCACATAGCGTGATCCTTTCAGCCATTCCAGATCATAGTCAGTTACAGGTTCGCCTTCCTTTGAAGCACCTGTAGCATAATGTCGTACTTCCAGACCACTGCGTCCGAAAAGAACAGGGAGATTATCTTCCTGCATTTCTTCGTCATCGTAGTCTGTATCGATATACTTGTAGAGCACAAAGACATTATCCTTATACTTGATGGTCTTCAGATATTTCTTTGTAACAACCTGGTATTGTCCATTACGGTTGAAGAAGGGTGGCAATATCTCCTTGCCATCCGGACCAACCAGTATCACCTTATCATTGATAGGACACCAGCAATAGTCTGAACCGCATTCTTCTCCATTTCTATAATGTGCATACACCACTGGCAACTCTCTGTAAGGTTCAGCAAGATGATAGGCCGAAGAGAATATCACGGCTGTTGCAGCCTGTGCATTCTTTCTCGTGCTGAATTTGTTGCTTGTCTTAGGCAAGGCATAAACCTGCATATAGTCTGCTACATACAGTTCCTGCACAACTCTTGTCACGGAAATACTTGTGCCGTCTGTCTGATTTTCGTCGTACTTCATCACCATCTCAACCTTGTCGAAATGGCATACAGGAATATCGGTATAGGTATTCTCGTCGATTTTGTTTACCGATAAGAAACCAGTCTTTTCACTTCCTGTATTATCATATTTAAACAGAGGTTCCTCTGTTTTATCTATTTTCTGTATATAGCGACCATTATCCTTGAATCGCAGATAAAAGCGTATTCTACCTACTTCCTCAGGATGTTCAATTCCCCATTCCGGTTTAAGCAGTCTGTCGTAGCCTATATATTGTTTTTTACCTCCACCAATCTCTTCAGGTTTCAGTTTCACTCTCAGGTGGCGAACCATCTGGTTTCTGCTTGCAGTATAGGCAATCACCCATTCAAAGTCAAATTTATTTTTCTTTGCCACCTCGTCTGCTTCCAGAATCTTGTGGAGTAACTGCGGTATGCAGGTTTCTTCACGATTCATGTCTTCCTTAGCAAAAGGAGCCTCTTTTTCCTTGCTGAGAATACAGTCTAGGTATTCATAGAGACTATGCTTGCGTGCTATTGACTCTTGGAAGGCAACAGCACGGTTACGGTCTTTCAAATCATCCAGTTCTATTTCTTCACCATGGAATATCTTGCAAAGCTGGGGTAGGAGCGCATCATTCTTATCTCGTTTAAGCTCTGCTTGTACAGCCAGTCCACCCAATACCTGCAACGATTCCAGCCATCGGTAAGAGGTCTTGTCCGGATTAGTTGATGCGTTATAAACGAAGGTATTAGCATCAATCTTTGCCAGTTGGTACAACTTCTTCAATTCATCGGTGGTAAGGGTTATCACCTTGTTGTCGTCCATGGTGTCTGCACCCTTATAAAAGCGTTTGTACCACTCTGCCAGATAAATCACTAATATAACGGCGAAATCCTCACTTAGCAGATGATGATAATCATTATTATGTGAGGAGATGCTGTCTGCTATAGCCGTTTCAAGAATATAGAACTGCTCTAAAGAGAGTCTGAGCTCCCAGACGTAGGGGCGACCTACGTCTATTTGCTTCCTAAGTTGCTCTTGACACTTAGGTAGGCATGCCAGCAGTTTTTTATCCTCTTCTGTATATAGAGTTGTTGCCATAATCTTTATTCGTTTTTATAACGTATTCCTTTATATTTTCTTTTTAACTCTTCCAAACTCATGCAGTTACCTTTGCCTCCCTGTCCATGATGAATCATCCTATGGCAGTTGGCACAAAGTGGTACAAGGTCGGTTTGAGAGTTCACTGGATGTTCTCCTTCTGTTTGTGAGAATGGTTTGAGATGGTGAATCTCAATATATTCGTCATCAATGTCATATGCCCTGGTAAAATCAAAACCACAACACTCGCAGAAAATGTGACCACCATGTAAAGCCTTATAATAGTTGATGCAGGCTTGTCGGAGTATCATGTTTCTCTTTCTGATTTCGGCTGGTTGTGCTTCGCCGGCTTCACCCTCCAAGTATATGGTAGTTTCCACCGTTGGCTTGGGTGTAACAGGCGGTTCAGCAGTCTTCGTTCCAGAAGAATGATTGGTATCATCATATTCACCATAGACCGGCATCGGCACAGCATTTGCATTCAGGGCTTTCAAGAATAGCCGGTACCATTTCAGAACCTCTGTGTATCGTGGTTCCACACTCATGTCGAGATTCTTCAAGATAGGGTGCGTCTTGATCTTCCTGCGAAATTCTTCTACATCATCTATTTCTGTAATATCATAGATAGACTCGTATTTGGTGCCAAAGTAGTCATTGAGCGTATTGGGAATAATACGCTCTGCCGTTTCAACGGTCAGACTTACTTCTTTGGCATCACCGTCAAAGCGTTCCGATAGATAACTTCGGAATACTCTGCCAAGTTGCTCGTATGTGAAATCACTTTTATGCATATGCTTTTTTAAGATAACGTATTCTCTACTATTTAATTGTCCATTTCAGTCTAAACATAATCTTCGAACTGATGGAATTCTCCATCGACGATTGAAGTTTACTTGTCATAGAATCAACTTTGTCTGCGTATTCATCTTCTAATTGAAACAACTGTGCTCTTTTCTTGCTGAGAAGTTTAGCTTTTGTATTTTCTTCTTTTTTAAGTTGAATTTTTACAGACGCATTATGTTCTTTTCTTATCTGTCGGCGCAAGGCTTCATGCTCCTTGTTGAGTTCCATAACCTCTTTTCTAAGAGGTACTAATTGGTCTTCTGCCCACATCTCATACTTGTTGATTTCATAGTCAACATATTCATTTGTCCTTTCTTCAACCTGAAACTTATAACCATTAAGTTGCTCCTCATATTCTTCTTTGAATATATCATCGAGTGTAGCAAGATTTGAATCCTGTTGAGATAAGCAGTCAAGTTCTAATAGTTTAAAGACAAATTCTGGCGGCAAAATTTCTCCTCCGTCAGTCTTTGCACATGCTATCAGTTGTTCTTCTCCATCATATTGATTTGATGAGGTGACACGATATACGCAAGCTAAACCACTTTGTCCCTTATATTGCTCAATTAAAGCTGTTTTATACGGATAAGAATCTAAGTCAAATACTAATTCTTCGTCCGAAACATCCTCAGCAAGGGCTTTTTCAACAACAAATTTCCCTAAAGGATGTCCATATCTTAATTGAATGTATTGCTCAGACTCCTTATTTAATATATAGGTGCCTGTAGGAATGTTGGATGCAACTTTGTCATTCAGAGTGAAGATATGCTTGTCAGAATCGATGTTGGATATGCTATCTTTAAGAACGTTTACAGCAATATGCCACAAGTGCTTATTATAGGTGTCCAGGCGAACAGAGTCTTCACTTTGTCTCATGCGCAATTTATTGACAACCTCCTCATCGAAGTTTTCTAACAAGGATTTTCTTGTACATGCTATGCGCTCTTTAATAACTTCCTCCAATTCATTCTGGAGTTCATCAAATGCAGCAGCGATTTCTCGCTCTGTACGACATGTACTATAAATGCTATTCAGTCTTCTTTCAAAATCTACTCCTGAGTCAATAGAACCAAGAACCTCATCACTGGCTCCAAAGACACCATCGAATAGGGAAAATTTATCGTTCAATAATTCATAGACACGTCTATCTGCATAATTGGCCTCATTTACGAAGTTTACAACCACGACATCACTCTTTTGTCCATAACGATGGCAACGACCTATTCGCTGTTCAATTCGTTGTGGATTCCAAGGCATATCATAGTTGACTACCAAAGAACAAAACTGCAGGTTGATACCCTCAGCTCCTGCTTCTGTGGCGATGAGTATTTCTGCTTTATCCCTGAAAGTATCTACTATTGCTTGTTTTCGGTCAATAACAGTACTTCCTGATATTCGGTTTGTTCCTGCATATTGCATGAGCCAAAGGCGATATATGTTTTTAGCGTCTTCGGAAGTGTTTGTTCCATTAAAACAGATGACCTTATCTTTGTAACCATGTTCGCTGAGGTACTTGTACAGATACTCTTGCGTTCTTCGACTTTCTGTAAATATAAGAGCTTTCTTCTGCCCACCAAGACTTTTTATCTTCTCGAAGGACACTGATAGTGCATTCAACAATTCCTTGGACTTTGTCTCTTCACCAATGCTACGAGCCAAATCACAATAACCTTGAAGTTCCGCTATTTCCGCATCAATATCGTCAAAGTATGAATTTGATTCTGATGAATTCTTGTCGTAGATATCGTATTCATCTTCTTTGTTATCATAATCATTTGTCACACAGTCTAAAGCGGAAGACATCATGCCAGTTTCTTTATAAACTTCAAGTCTATGGATAAAACGTTCAAGAGTATATCCCAATGCGTATGCAGATGAAGACATGATTTTTCTAACCAATAGGGAAAGAAGAGGACGTTGTCTCTCAGGTACGCCATAGGTTCCTTCTCTCATCAGATAGTCACTAACCTGTTGGTAAAGATCTATTTCTGCTTGTGAAGGATAATATTCTTGAACCAAGGCTGTACGCTTGGTAAAGTTCACATATTCTTCAACCTGAATTCTCAGTGTGCGATGAATGATATGAGCTATACGTCCTTTCAATTCTCCATATTTGGCTTTGTCTCTTGTTGATACAGCATTATACTGTTCTGCAAATGTATCAAGACTGGAGAAAAACTCTGGATCGATAATACTAATCAATCCATATAGTTCCTTTAAGTTATTCTGTAAAGGAGTGGCAGTTAACAGAATCTTTTTATAGTCTCTGAAAGCTGCTCTCAAAACGTTTGCCATTACATTGCTTTTCTTGTAAACGTTTCTGAGTTTATGAGCTTCATCGAGAACAATCAAATCCCAATTGATACTTTTGAAGTATTCAGCATTGCTGACAGCAAAATTATAGGAGCAGATATAGATACACTTTTCGCCTTTTGAAATCTGTATCTTTCCTTCGTGGAACGACTCACTATCCAATATAAAGGATGGCAAGTAGAATTTCTCCATAAGTTCAATATTCCATTGGTTTCGCAATGACGCTGGGACAACAATGAGTATGTTTCTTTTGTTCTCTGCCCATAATTCGGACAATATGATGCCTGCCTCGATAGTTTTACCGAGACCAACTTCATCTGCAAGAATAGCGCCCTTGCTCAAAGGAGATTTGAAAGCAAACAGTGCCGCCTCAACCTGGTGTGGGTTGAGGTCAACACGTGCTTCTGACAACACGCCGGTAAAACGACTGTCATCACTTACGGACTTTTTATGTGAAATGTCCCAAGCATAATATAGTTGCTGAATGGGTGATAGCATATCTTATCTGTTTACTTTTTGTTCTATTCTGATTGCGTATTCAGGTGAAAGAGCATCGAACTCTTCTATCTGAGCGCCTCTCCAATATTTTTTCGCCAAAGCTTCGCAACGGGCTCTTAATCTTTTGTCCTCCATAGGATTTGCCTCCTTACCATATGTGTCACGCAATTCCTCATATGACTTTTTTAGATTCAAATCTATAAGAGAAATACGCACAATGTGGTATTTGCTGTCAGGATGCTTTTGCATAAAGACATTTTGAGAACGGTGCAGATAGAATGGGGCAGTGCCATCTTTGAGACTGTAGAGAGTTGTTTTAACATCAACGTACATCTTTTCAGTCTTAACTTCAAAGTCATATTCACCAATACCTTCAAGAGCTGCATGTATGAAGTCTTGACCCTTGACAAGTTTCTTGTTTTCAAGATAATGACTATAGATAAGTTCACCGATGAAGCCGATTGTCTGTCTCACTTGTGACTCCTTTTCCTCTTCCTCTGCTTCTTCCAAGTCATCCATCATTTGCATCAACTTGTCTTTCTTTTCTGCCAGTCTTTCTATGTCTTCTTTTTCCAATCCTTCAATCAATTCCTTGATAGGTTCTGCTGCATCATTGAGTTTGTCAAGTTCCTCACTATTCATTTGTTTGGTGATATTATTAACTTGCTCTATGTTTTCAACTGTTTTTGCAGAAATCTTATTGATTGCGTCCTGTGCCTGCTCCTCAGTAAGTGGACTGTTTGAGAGATCGATGTTTGATTTACCTTTTCCCTCTTTCTCTCCGGTTCCTTCTCCCTTTCCGATGATGCCTTGTTGCATAAGTTCCCACTGATCAACATATAAGGACTGAAGAGCAATGAAAGGCTCTTTGAAGAACTCCATACTTGCTATATGCTTAGCTATAGTCTTCATTAGACTTAGCCCATCTTTGTTCGGTTGTTGAATAACCACACGCTTTCTTGGTTCGTAGCCAAATTCGCTATCATGCATCTTGTCTGCGAAAATGCTTGCATTAGAAGCCATGATGTTGAAATTCATTACAATAGGCTTATCTGAGATATGTATGGTTATTCCCTCTGAATCATCTGTTTCTTTCCATTTCTTGTAAACAGGGTCATCATATTCTGGAAACTCCTTAAAATCAGCAGCAGCTTGTACTGTCCATCTAGGTCTCTTGTCAAGATCATGTTTGAACAAGAGCTCTTTGTCGCCATAGAGATAAACATTATTTTCTCTAATAAACTTAGCCAAACTCGGACTTTCTGCAAGACGCTCTTGAAAGAGATTTCCAGCCCATGAATAACATGAGAGGAATGTTCCATCGTTTTCGTATCTTTCCAGTACAAATATTGGCTTTGGAGTGTCTAACTCATTCTGACTAGGGACAACTTTTCCTGTATATTTTAAGAATGGCATTGGGTCAAACTCTGATGGAAGCTTTTCTATGATTCCCATCATGGTGTTGAACCTATTTGTGCCAAAAGCATATGTAAGTCTCTTCTCAATAGCCCATGAAATTGTATTATCTATGGCGTTTTGCTCCATATTTAGAACCCATGATGTATCGTTATTCAACGTGTCATCAAGCAAATTCTGTCGTACAGCTATGTAAGGTTCATTTACTGTATGGAGTTTTGAAAACAGAAACAGTGCTTGTGGGTTATTGTCTATCCAATTATGAAGGACATTAGGCAAAAACTCATCTTGTATGAGTATGTTATGGTTGGCATATACCTGCTCTTCCAAGTCCACATCATCCATCTTGAAATATTTATCAAACCCACTAAAGTTGTTTTCTAAAATCATATCAAGTGCATCAGTCAGCTTAACATCTGCACCAATTTCTAAGTCATCACAGGATTCATTATTAGTAATGGCGTAGTCTATACAGAATTTTAACTGTTCTACAGTCAGGTATGAACCTTTTAATTTTTCAAACAGGCTTTCTGTCGAAACTTCATCTTCTTTCCCATCATAATAGTGCTTCTTGAAAAAATCTGCTTCATTCTGTGACGGAAGGCATTTAAGGAACGAGTCTATAGTCTCATTGTCTTTTTTGTAATCTTCATCCAAAAGATACACATCATATTCATTATCACCAACATTAACATGTTGTTGAGTGATTGATTCTGGAAGCTCTTGACCTTTGTATCTCAGACGACTAAACACTTTTTCTATAAATCCATTCTCTTCAGTATTACGTTGCGCAGCAAACTCTATCACCTGCCATTCAAGACTTGCTTTGGTAATAGCAGTTTCAATATTGATATATCTTAAATTGTTAAAGAATATTCCAAGTATTCTTGTGCCTGCATCTTTGGCAAAAGAGAATAGTTTAATTGGATTCTTAACTCTTTCAATAGCCTTTTCGAGTATATTTTCATTTGATGCAAAGAAATAGTCCTTTCTTTCTACTTCCAGTATCTCTTGCACTTTATCAGGAATGCGGAAGAAATGTGCTGCAAACAGCTCGTCCTGCAAGTCTGAAGATACTGCATCAACATAATTGTAACCACTAGGCTTTTTCTGTATGATATAATTGCCTTCAGATTCTTGAACATAGTATGAAACCAAGAATCCGTCTGTTATTTTTATGAAGATACGCAGTAATTTCTCATCTGCGGCTAATTTCTCATTTACAATATTTGCCGACTGTACTGTTTCCACACGGAATGGGGCTTCCATAAGCTCCTTGCAGAACTCATATGGCAATAAACGTAAGTGTGCAACATTAGCTTCCAGATAATTGTATTCATCTTCTGTAAGTTTTGACACATTGTTCACAATAGCGCGCAGTTGTGTTGTTGGCTTTCCCTCTTTATCCAAGAAGAGAGTCAACGTTTTTGTATCAGTTTGGTCCTGAGATTTTGTGTCTACAGCTTTGAATGCGCTCTTTATGTCAGATATATATTTATGGGTATTTTCGCTCCATCCTTCATCTTCTTTAAGGTTCGCCCAATTACTTTTTACCCATTCCCAAAATGTGGTCTTAGCCTTTGAAGGATTCAATAACCATGAATTTTTTCTTACTGCTTCTGGAATGAATCCTTTTACACAGTACTTATCAAATAAGATTGTGTCTTTAGGACGCTCTTCCAAGAGACTGTTAAACGGCTTGTAAGAGTCATGCCAATCTTGCAAAAGAAAAATCTCAGTCTTGATCTTGTAAGTATAGTGCTGCTCCTTGGTCGCAATCCAAGCCAGTAAGTTTGCTGCGTCTTCTTTTGTTGAGTCTGATAGTCTAAAAGATGCAATATTTGTTTTAATTTTATCAAACAAGTTAGCAATATAGACTGGTTGATTTATATCAGACAGAATCTCATTAATATGCTCACATTCTCCAAATTTCATTCCCTCTTCCAGAGGATAGTAAATATTTGCATTACTATTCAGCTCACTGTAGCTAAATAGATTGCCTTTGTTAGAACGGAATATCTTTACCTCTTGCACACCTCTTTCATTCTTGTGTGCATTGCTAAGTTTATTAAATTCACTATAGTCATTAGCTGACAGATTATTTATCCATTCCGCCAACTTAAGAGGTTCTGCATCTGAAAGCAGGGTAGAGAAATCAATTCTTCCAACATCAATCTTGTGTCGATGAAGATCTTTCTTTATAGAATCATCAATCCATTTATATTCAGTGATACCTATTTCCTTTAGAGGTACTTCATAGTTTTCAGTAAAAGACCGTACGTTATCTATTTTTTCATAATCTCCTGAAGCTGTGAGTACAAATTCCTCAAAGAAAGGGACAAACACTTCTTGGAAGGCTTCTTTTATATATTTGAAGTCTTCTCCTTCTTGATACTTTGTGGCAGCTATTGCCTTATATATGTAGTCAAATTTGTGTGGATCAGATACTTTGATCTCTCTCAGAACCTTAACAAGTTCTGAAAAAGCTTTAGTCAACTGTCTTTTAGTCTTATCTTTGTCTAAAATTCTTTGGCGACTGTTGTCAACACCAAATCTTTGGCTGTCAATGATAAAGCCTAGTCTGAGTTTTGTCTCTAGAATAGGAAGACCCTTAAAGAAATTTACCACATTTCTTTCTGCAAATACGGGATTGAAGGCAAAGTGATAATAAAATGGTTTACCATCAATTTGGAAATCAACAAACACCGACTGCACCTCATGTTGCTCAATCTCTTCTCCCATCACATAGATATGTTCAACGGTTTTACCCTCGTTGCGTTCTTGGTCTTTTGTAATAGACGCAAAGACTCCTAAACGTGTTCTCACACGTTCCATGTTTATGTCAGATGTGATTTTCTCATACTTTCCTTTACCCAATGGAATAATAAGTGCCGTACCTCTATTGAGGAAATGTAAGTTGCGTCTTGGATCTACTAGGGTGTTGAATACGTTGATGGTTTCCAATGCTTCCTTTGTAGAAAATAGTTCTTCTGATGTGCCAGGAGCTATTGGATAATAGCTCATGAGAATCTTAGCAAAAAGAATATTCTCTTTATAGTTGTTACAATCTGCTTGGATCCAGTTTCCCTGTTCTTGTAGAAGATTGGCAAGTTGATTTCTATTATACCAGGAAATCAGATATGGTCCTTTCTTTTCATCATACAAGGCTTTTACAAGGAGCTCCTCATTCTCTTCACTTTCGTTCACCTCTGTTAAAAGAGTATAAAGCAATTTGGAACCTTGTCCATATTTACCTAACTTTTTTTTGTCATTACGTTTCAATGATTTGCCCTTTGCCAGGAAATTGTATAATTGACCATCTTTAAGGTCCTTTGGGTCTTTAATATCAATGTCTGTATAAAATGGTTCACCATTATTGAGCACAATGAGATATTTTTCATTGGCATAGAAAAATAGTGAATCGGCATTTGCATCATACGCATTCTGAACAAACTCATAGAACAACTGTTCTTCCGCATTACTAGCAAAGCTGGCTGCATCAGAAATCACAGTTTTAACCTGGTCAGGTAATTGGTCCCAACCATAAATCTTCTGTAGCAAAAGTTCTTCGTTGCTACCTAGTAGCTCCAAAGTTTCTTTGCCACATAGTTTTGTGATATATTGACTTATATTTCTTACATTCATAATGTTATTGATAAGTTATATATGGAATGATTTGTATGATGAATGTTTTGTTTCTGTCTTCTCCGTTCGGTCCATAACCGGTGTACCTTCCTTTACCTTCAAAACCAGAACCAGAGATAAACACTTCACCATTTTCTCTTTCTATATCTCTTAATAAACCTCTGCTTTTCCAAAATAGATGCAGATTGCGAGCACGATTGTAGCTAAGGCTTGCCGCATACGCTTTCTGTGCATTATTTGGATGAGGGTTGTCATGCGACCTGGCAGCACGTCCTTCTATAACCACTTTGAATGAGACATTTGCAGACTCTTTGAATTTCTCTATGATGTCTTCAACCTCTTTACCTGCCTCTATTAATTGAGAGTAGGATGATGGGGGTATAATAGGACTTTCTGGTGCAAATGTCACATTAACAGTACACTCAAATCGTTGATATTTCTCGTTATATTTAAAATATTTACGATTGATTGATTTCTGAGCTTCTTGAAACTCTCGAGTTTTCTTATAGAGTTCTGCATTGACTACGATATCATTGATGTTGTTTTCTGTAATACCTTTGTTGTGGTATAGATCAACATATACCTTATAGCTACCATACGCTACGAGACTCGTAATGATGAACACTATGAGGAATCCTGACATCAAGTCTGTGTAGTTTTGCCAGAAATTATGTTCTTCTCCGTCTTCGCGGAATGATATTCTACTCATTTGTTTACAATTTTATTAAGCGTTGATTCTAATTTCTGTAATTCTACGATTGAACCACTTATAGAACTTATATGCTTTGTTAGCTGCTCAATATTCTCTTGGCGCTTGTCAAGCAAATTAAGAACTTCTGAAATCTTAGCATTTGTCTCTTCTACAGCTTGCAGACTCTTATTGTTGGCAGCAATAGCTTTTTCTGCAGATTCATTGGTTCTATGAGCCACATTCACTGCATCACCATATGCAAGTACTGCCTGATCATAATTCTGACGAATTTCTGCAACAAGACTCTTAACAAACTCATAAGCTTTATTCAATGATTCAACATTTGTGGCAATTGCGGTGCTTAGTGCTGTACACTGAGCCGAAATAGAACCTTGAATATCGGTCACAAAACCACCTATTGATTCACGAAGGTCTGCTGTAGCCTTTTCATTCATGCTGAGAGTACTGTTAAGTGCATTTGATGTAGCTTCCTGGTAAGCATTACGCATGTCTATCATCTGCTGGAGGCTCTGTGTATTATGCTCCTGTACCTTAGAGTATTCATTATACATCTGCTCATTAAGTTTTGTAGCAAGAGCATTCATAGATTCACGAAGATCTGCTGTAGCCTTCTCATTCATACTGATGGTACTTGTGAGTACCTCAGAAGTAGCCTCTTGATAAGCTGTGCGTAAATCAACCATCTGTTGGAGACTCTGAACATTATGTTCCTGTACCTTTGAATATTCGCTTTGCATCTGCTCTGTCATTTTTGTTGCAAAATCAGAATTTTGCATTGACAACACTGTTGCAAGTGAATCGTAGTTTGTTATAATCGTATTAAGTCTCTCTGCTTGTTGACTGTGAAGAGAAGACAAAGAGTTTTGTAACTCCTTTGTTAAGTTACCAAGCACGTCAGTTACAGATGTAGTAATATTGCTTATCTCTGAGTTCGTGTTGTTCAGCATCGTCTCAACTGACTGACGTTGATTGTTGATGATGTCGCTAGATACATTACTCAAACGCTCTGTAATGGTCGTAAGGAGTTGGCTTGTCTTAGAGAACTGTTCTTCACCAAAATTCAATACCTGCTGTTGTATAGAGCCGTGCATCTGCTTAAAGATTTCATCCATACGCTTAACAAAGCCTTCGATAAACTCTTTAAGAATTTCACTCTGACGACTAATATTCTCATTGAGTTTGTCATTGTATTCTCTGTTTTTCTCTCTTTCTTCCTTGTGGAGGTCTATCAGACTAACCAAAAGCTCGTTATTTCTATCCAAATAGGATTTATTCGAAGTCATTTCCTTTGTGTTGATAGCAATATCACGTATATACTCTTCTGGAGAAATGTTATTGAGCTCTTTACTTTCCAGTTTTTCTTCTTCTGCAAATATGTTCTTTGCCCATATTGTCGTAGCAAGTGCACCAAGCAATCCTAAAATAGACGATGTAAAAGCAGGAATTAACTCGCTAATTATATTCATGATGTCTATATTTCGACTGCCAGCAGCTTGTACTTCTGCTAGTGTTTTTCCTGTGTTATCAATCAATTCTGGTTGAACACCTCCCAACCCATGAAGAGAATAACAGATAGACCAAAATGTCCCTAATAGTCCTAATGATGTAAATACTCCAGGTATACAATTTAGTAGGGCATGAGACTTGGTGTTTTTGTATTTTTTATTACACCAATACCAGGTAAATCCTCCTCCTACAATAACGAGGAAATTTGGCAAATTGAAAATTAACCCAATCATTTTATTTTTTGTATATTAATATGTTTATAATTCTTTATTTTGTTGTTGCAGTATCTCTAAGAGATTACTACAGTACTTTACTTGGATTACTGCAGTACTTCTTATAGATTACTCTGGTACTTAGCATAAGTACTAGGGCTTAATCATACCAGTTGATATTCTCTTCGTAGCTATCGAACTTCATATCTTCAGCTACTCCCACCGTTTTGAGAGCATTGAGGATGAATACTTGCTCATCGGGTGGGAGAGAACGTTCACCACGTCGTCGCTCAAAGTATGGAT
>USSA01000033.1 GCA_900557255.1 uncultured Prevotella sp. | reverse complement strand
ACTCATTCGCCCAGTGGATGAACGCAGCCGATGTTGATTTCGTGGTTACTCACCCTGAGGGATACGAACTCGATCCTAAGTTCGTAGGCAATGCCAAGGTAGAGTACGACCAGAAGAAGGCTCTGGAAGGCGCAGACTTCGTTTATGCCAAGAACTGGAGCTGTCCGGGCGTGAAAGACCCAGCGCAGTATGGCGAAATATTGAGCAAGGATATGAGCTGGACCATTGACGAGGAGCACATGAGCTGGACCAATGACGGTTGCTTCATGCACTGTCTGCCAGTACGCCGTGGACTGATTGTTACCGATGATGTCATCGAGAGCAAGAACAGTCTGGTGATTCCAGAGGCAGCCAACCGTGAGATTTCAGCCGAGGTGGTCATCAAGCGTATGCTCGAATCACTCTAAAGCAGGAAATAAGAAAAAGATAGGGGGAAGTAAAGGAAAACAAACCTTTATTTCCCTCTTTTCCGTTCTATCCAGCCTGTCCCTATCCCCATATCTCGGTATTTTTATCTTTTCATCCTGTCTATATTCTTATATCTCAGATATTATCCGTACCTTTGCTGCCGAAAAAAAAGAAAAACAAGATGGACAAATACATAATACTTTCACCAGAAGCTAAGGGTTCATTCAATGATCGCCTTAACTTTCTGTATCTAAAACTAGGTAACTTTCTCGATACTGAGAAACTGGAAAACCGTACCTTGCAATATTGTAAGGTATTCCTCAGCGACTCCCAGAACCAGATAAAAGAGTTAGAAGAATCTCTCCTTTATCAGGAATTTCTGAAAGGCGCAAACCTCACTATCGTGGAACAGACTCCACTGAATGGCAGCAAAGTGAGCCTGCTGATCAAGACAACGGATGAAGCTACACCTATCTTATTCCACAGTCTTCGCCTCACTGAGGAAGAAGCAAAGGGAAAGGATTCGTACGAGCAGACCCATTTTCTCTTCAATAAATATCTGAAGACTATTGAAGGTACGGATATGACCATGGAACGCAACCTGGTTCGCACCTGGATATACGTCACCAACATCGATGTAAACTATCAAGGTGTAGTAGAAGCCCGCAATGACATCTTCGACCAAGAAGGATTGACTGCCGACACCCACTACATTGCCAGCACGGGTATCGGTGGAGCCACTCCGGTACGCCACGCAGCTGTAGCCATCGACTTCCTCACCGTCCCCCATATCAAGGAAGAGGACAAGAAGTATCTTCAGGCACTCGATCATCTGAATCCTACCCATGAATATGGAGTAGCCTTCGAACGAGGAACCCGGCTTACGCTACCTACCCATACTCTCCATCCAGAAGGAAGCCAGCAGTTCAAGCAACAATACTTCATCTCCGGTACAGCCAGTATCGACAAGCATGGAGATGTGGTCTATGAAGGAGACATCGTGCGCCAGACCGGCAGACTGCTTGAGAACATCGGCGCCCTGCTGAAAGATGGCGCTGCCACGATGAATGATATCCAATACTTCATCATCTATCTGCGCGACATCTCCGACTATCATACGGTTGACAGACTGATGCAGCAGTTTTATCCACAAATACCCCGCATCATCGTGGAGGCAAAAGTATGTCGCCCCGGCTGGTTGATAGAAATGGAATGCATTGCAGAGAAGGAATTATGTTCTACAGAATAAGGAATTATAAAGATTCCGTTATCTAACCTTTGTCGGAATCCTCTTATCACTCATGATTTCATTTCCTGCCGCACGGGCATCCAGCTCTACTGGCTTCGAAGTGAAATCAGGGGTATTATAAGAATCCAGCAACTCGTCGTAGTACTTTTTCGGATTGCGCTGAGGCAAGAGGAATGGCTTGCTAACATTGCCCTTATCATCAATGCAAGCGAGATAAAGACGGGTATAGAGTCCGTCGCCACGGCGGGATGTAAAGACAAACCAATGGGAATCCCTGCTCCAGTTGTGCCAGCTGTCCGTATTCTTACTGTTGGCAGCCGTCATCGGGCGAGCCTGCCCTGTCTTCAAATCCAACAACCAGTTATCCGCTTCCTTATGCCAGATAGGGAAACAGCCATAGTCGCTCATCGTAAACATGATGTATTTGCCATCATACGAAGGACGGGGATGGGTAGCACTCTTCCCCAGTTCACGGGCATTGAAGATGGTATCCACCTTGTTTCCAAACTTACCCGTAGCAGCATCGAAACCAATCTTGCAGATATTATACTTGATATCCTTGTAACCGCTTGGGATAGGTTCTGCTGTAGAAGAGCAGAAATAGAGCGTCTTTCCATCAGGCGAGAATACCGGATAAGTCTCGTAATGGTCTTTCGTCATCAGGAGCGAATCCAATATCAACTCATGGGTTGATGGCTGATAAACAAAGACATCCGATGCCTGGTCGAAGACTTCAATTCGCTCATCCTTCACAGCATGGAAACTCTGATGGGTGGTATTGGTACTGTAGGCGCAATACTTGCCCGATGGATGCCAGTAAGGATAAACCATCGAACCCTTCAGGGAATCATTCTTAGCCTTCAGCCACTCCCGCTTTCCGTTCTGAGAAACCAAGGTAGCACCATGGTCACCACGGACATGGAAGGTAAACTGGTCTGGATTGGTTCTATTTGCCGTATGACAATTGAGACAGGCACCCGGTGCTGCCGTATTCTCAAGGATTACCGTTTCCTTAAAGTTACTCAAGTTGCGCTGATAAATGCCCAACTTGCCATACACCTCATAACCAGGGGCAATACGACGATAAGTCAAACCCCAGTCATCAAGAGCGTATGGACTGACATGGATATCGAAGTCCTTATACTGCGTCCAGTTACCCTTCTTTTCCACATAAACAGTAACTTTCAAATCTCCACCCCTATTTTGATCAAGCAGATGATGCCAATCATCGATATCGAAATTTGCGTAGTCGCCTTCACTCTGAAGTTCACCTATCTTTGATCCTTCTACCACGACATTAACAGATTCCGCATCTATATCCTCCACATTGAAGTTGAGAGGAGCAATCGTTGCGGGCACAGTAACTCCAATATAATCAGGATAAATCTTTGGAAGTTGATTTGCTTGGATGGGATTGGTGGGCACAAGAATTCCCGGTTTGGACATACAAGAGCCAAGTCCCAACATGCCCCCCATGAGCAATAATCCCATAAAATATTGTCTGATATTCATCATTAATCTATATTATAATCATGCCAAATGTCCAATCAGCAAGAATGCCAACTTAACATTTAACACTTAACATTTAACATTATCAATAAACCTCTTTCATTCCCTCCTTCTTTCCGGCAGCCTCATCAGCCCCCTGCACCATCACATAGTGCCAGGCATTGGATACATACGGCTGCTGACTGAGTTGAGGATCCTTCGGATTCTGCATATAGAGCTGGATGAAGTTGAGCGTATTGTTCACGTTCTGTGCATCCACACTATACGGGATGGTACGCGGATCGCTATGCGTCTTCATCCAGTTGCCGATGAGAATTTCCTGGAAGGAGCGTGGAATATGGTCATAACCCACAAATCTACCCAGCGGATAATACTGCATGAACTTCTCCATATCGCGCTGCAGGAGTTCGTAGCACATCAGATATTCGTATGCCATCCTGTTATGGTTATCGTTCAGGAAGAGCAAGCCCAACATCTGGTCCATCTCTCGGTCGCTGAAGAGGAAGTCCTGCTTTTTCTCACGATACTTGCGCAGCTTGCCATAGATAGGATGTCGGTTGATAGCCTTCTCATTACCCAACAGCGCCATCGTCTGATTCGCCCAGTTTCCATAGTAGAGCGTCTTCTGCAGTCGGCGGAGCAACTTGGCAGCTACCTGATAGTTGCCGTTGATTATTTCGCACTCTATAATCCTGCGGGTCAATCGGGCACTCTTGCGATAATTCGGTATCGCTTCCTGCGCTTCGAACATATATCTTTCGGCATCATTCACCATTCCCAGACGGAAGAAAATTTCGGCTGTAGATACCGGCGAAATCATATCACGGGTAAAGGTAGGGAACAAGCCCTCGCCACCATTCTGATAGAACTCGAAAAGACGGTCGGCAAGCATACCTTTCTGACTCAAGGCAAGATTCACACACGACACACCCAGCGGTGTGGTAGCCGGCTTCTTCTCAGCCTTCTCAATGATCTTATCCCACTGTTCGGTGCGAACCAGGAAATCATAATCTATCAGGTCGTAGGTCATCTCATCAAAAGAAGCCTTGATGCCGAACCATGAAGCCACTATCACCAATACATAGCTCAATACTATGACCACTTTGGATTGCTGCAACTTCTGCAAGGATTTCCGGTGGCATGGAATCATCCCCAGGAAAGGAATCACTACAGCCCATACCATCACAACAAAAGGCAACGGAGATATGGCTCCCGGATAGCGATAATAATTAAGTCCAGCAAAGATGCGATACAAAGGATATTGCAATGTCTGCGTGGTCAATAATATCCAGGCCACAGTAAGGATAAGAATGCCGGCAGAATAGCCTATTCCGGAAAAAATATTTCCCTTCAGCTTGGCATTCTTCAACGTATCACCTATCATCAGGGCGGCATAAAGAAATACCACCGGTCCCAGAAGCCAATAAACCAATGCCGTGCTAACCAGTTCGAACACCACCTTTACCAACCGGTTGTGGAATCGGTTATGAATCCATCCTATTACTAAGGCTCCAAAAAGTGCAACTACAAAAGAGAGCAACACATTCTGGTCGCCCATGGCACACCATAAGGCGATACTTGGAAGGAAACTCAGGAGATAACCTGGGAAATCATGCCTTGCTCCATATTGTTTCATCAGTCCCCATACGGCAGCCTGAATGCCCATCAGCAGCAAAGCGATGATGGCACCGCCCAATACAGGCATATAATAGAACTGTACCAGAAACTCACTGATATAGTCAGCCAATCCTCCCGGCAGTACAATGCGCTCCAGGAAATAGCCGGTATCAAAGAGAAACATCTGATACTGTTCCTGAAAGCAGAGTCCGCCTACGTATGGCACTGCCCAGAATATCACGACCGCCACACCGAAGAGCAGCGACAGCAGCGGTTTCCAAGTTTTTATCATCAAATTCTTCATGAGATTATATTTTAAATTCATGTTCTTTCCACAACGTCCGTGGACGATTTAGGACTTTCCTTATACCCGTACAAAGTTACAATAAAATATTGTAACTTCCAAACAAAATCATGCAATTCAACAAGATAGTACAGAAGAAAAGCAATAAAAGTCAAATTCTGCTAACATAATGCTACGAAAAGCCCCGACTGCTGGACGGCAGTCGGGGCTTAGCCTTATTCCGCCAAAAACTCTTCACTCTTCACCTTATACCCTGAAACGCCCATAAACAGGGCGTTTCAAGGGGTGAAGAGTTATTGGCGACTCTTCACCCACTCTTCACCACTCTTCACCTAGGCACAAGGCTTCGAGGCAAAAGAAGAAACGCAAATCCGCCGAAACAAAGAGATGAAGAAAGGTGAAGAGTGGTGAAGAGTAGGTGAAGAGTGCCAGAATACTCTTCACCTCTCGGAATGCCGATAAACACAGGGGATTCCAAGCGAAAGGTGAAGAGTGAAGAGTATTTCTACATAAGCCTTGCATTAAAACGAAACAAAACCATTTGGGATGGCTGTTCTAGGCAGACAGCCCACTAGCAGCTAAAGCGCCAGTAGGCTGTCTGTGGTTTGCCAGTTAACTGTCTGTATTAAACAGCCTTCTTTTTACCAATTCACTGCAGGTTAAAACAGACAAATAAGAGCTGCATTCAGCATATAAAAAAAAGAAAAGCCCCGACTGCAGAACGGCAGCCGGGGGTTAGCCTTATTTATTCTTTGTTTCATCTACCAATTTTTCTACTTCTTCTAGAGGGAGCATGGTACCATCTGCAACTTGTTGTGGAGGAAGTCCCATAGCAAGGAAACGTTTGGCATTTTCTATTCTTTCTTCAGCGCGACCTTCAGCGCGACCTTCCAGCTTTGCATTTCCCAAGACATCATTCTGAATCATGATGGCATTGACATGCTCATCATAAGCATGACGTTCTGCATCCGACATAGAATAATATCTCAACTTCTCACGCGCCTCCTGCAAACCCGGAGCAGTTGTATCAGGTTTGATAACGCCATTTTTCAGATAATCCACCCATTCCTCAATTGGTGACACAGCAACCTTATTAAACTCATTCACTCTTACCAACATATAAGTTGGGAAGATTTCGGCTGGAGATTTTCTTACGATAGTATCCTTCTCCTTTGAGCTGATAATAAGATTATCTTTCGTATGCAAGCCCACAAAATTATTCTGTCCTACATAGATGTAGTCAGAACCTTTGCCAAGATCAAAATACAGGATACTAATGGAATATACCTTCTTCACTTCCTTGTAGGTATTTCCAAGATTGATATGTTCCGTAATAGCCTTAGCCACACCATAGAGTACACGTTCAAGATAATACAATTCACTTGTATTCTGAATTTCTACTATAATGATATCGCCCTTGCTGTTTTTTGCCTTGATATCAACTCTATTGAACTTGTCATCTTCAGCCTGCTGGTTACCTTCGCTTTCCAGTATATCTACGATTTTGATTGGTTCCCCTATAAATACGGTAAGGAAACCCTCCAAAACGCCAAAATTAGCCTTTTGACGCAACAGTCGTTTTATCGCCCAATCAAAGCGTATAAACCTATCTCTTAATTCTTCCATTTTCTAAACCTCCTTAATTGTTTTGATTCGCTTGCAAAGTTACGACTAATTATCGTAACCGCCAAACATTTCCGATAATATTTCAGGATATCCAAAAAGAAAAGCACCGACTGCAGAACTACAACCAAGGCTTACCTTTATTAATATTAGTTTCATTTTAAGAATTTCATATCCAAATATTTCTGCCGAGTTATAATCATTGTATTTCGATTTTTTGTGCAGTTGCACAGATTTTCGGAACAAAGGTAAGGAATACTGCTGATAATCAACTAATAAAGCATTAATAATTATCATTTGAATGTATCTTTTCTATAAGAACACTAAGTTTACAATTATCTTCTAAGAATCCCATAATTACTTTACCATTTCTGCCCACATTTTACGAGCAGCTATTACACCAGAATTCTTATTCCAATCTATTGCAGGCTGAGCCTTGAACTTACGTTCTACCTCATCTGCACGTTTTTTGAAATTCACAGCCTCTTCACCAAACAGGGTTGGAATTGCTTTTATTGCTGTTGCCATAATAGTATATTTTAAAGTTTTTCTTAAACTTACTTGGATAAAGAATCTGTTTCAATCCTTCATTAAATCAGCCATTAAATCATCCACATTATCAAATACGTCCTTCTTTGCCCATTCTTCACCTCGCTTATATGCTTTTATGTGAGCCTGGGCTTCACGAATAGCCGCTTTCGTTTCTTCATTTGGCTCATACTCCTCTCCTGCCTGACATTTCTTTGCCAAGCGGGCAACATAAGAATTAACCTTAGCCACAAATTCCTCCAGACTATAGCCTGCAGGAACGTTATACTGTAAATTAACTGTCTGCATAAAACTAAATTTTAGAACCGCAGCAAAGGTACGACTAATTATCGTAACTGCCAAACTTTTCGGATAAAATTTCAGCATAAGGCAAACAGAAAAGCCCCGACTGTAATCACTACAGCCGAAGCCTAACCTAATCGTTATACTTACTTGTTTTTATCTAACTGCTTCAACAAGAAATCCTCCAATGTTTTCTTGTCGGGCAACTGAAGCATATAAGTGGAAACAAACAATTGGTTATCCATACCAGCCAAGGCATACTCCACCATTTTCTTACCCTTTCTCGTACAGAGCAAAATACCAATTGGAGGATTGTCCCCAGGCTGCATCTCATTTTCTCGATAATAAGAAACATAAGCATTCAGCTGACCAAGGTTCTCATGTGAGAACTCTGAATCTTTCAATTCCAGAATGACACTACAGTGAAGGTATCTGTTGTAGAACACCAAGTCTGGATAATAATACTCATCATCTATTACTATTCGCTTTTGGCGAGACTCAAAGCAGAAGCCTTTGCCTAGTTCCAATATAAACTCTTGAAGATGAGTAATCAGAGCATCCTCGATGTCTTGCTCTGTAACGACCTCTTTAGCCTTCAGCCCCAAGAACTCGAATGTGAAAGGCTCACGAATCTGCAGTTCATTAGAATCATGCCCTTTCATACTTGGGAGAGACAACATCTTTTCGGGATTAGTACTAATACCAGCTCGAACATAGAGATTGGTACTTATCTGTCGACGCAACTCACGAACAGACCAAGTACACTTGATGCACTCCTGTTCGTAGAAGTAACGAGCAAGGGGATCGTCTATCGCCATAATCTCACGTATATGACTATAGGATAGCCTTGAAATCAAAATAGCTCCCGGGGTCATAAAATTATGAGACGCTGTCGCACTTTTTCTAGCTATAAACTTGATTCCCTCAGATTTATGCGACGCTGTCGCACAAATTCCTTTATCCTTAATAAAATTCATAGGAACTAGATTATCTGCCATCTGAGGATAAAGATTATAAAACTTTCGTGCCCATTGGAACAAAGTCACATTTAGACCTTTACGTTCCACCTTTTCCTCCAACTTCTTAAGAAGACGCGAACCATACTCAGCACGGTCTTTACCATGCTGTTCAAACTCCACGATATAATAGCCAATGAGCCAATTGCGCATCGTCTGCATACGATTGATAGCTTTGACGGCACAAGTTTGTGCTGCATCATGAGTACTTTGAATCACATGCGTCAACTCCACGAAAGAGTGTTCTCCATGCTTCCAATCATCAACAGGAAGTTCCATCCCATCATGATTATAAATAATAGAATCTTTTGCCATAGCAGCCAACATTTAAACCATTCCGCAAATGTACGACAAATAATTGAATATACCAAACATTTCGGATAAAATTTCAGCATAGGGCAAAAAGAAAAGCTCCGACTGTAATCACTACAGCCGAGGCCTAACCTTATTTATATTATAATCACAACGATTATCATTTTTTGCATTTCTATTTACTAAAGGCAACAGAACCACTATCTAAAAAAGTAACCTTAAAACCTTGATAAGCAGTGAATCCATTAATCTTAGTCTTATAGTCGGAGCCTACACTCACAACTTGGTAATCACCTTTTGGTATAAAATAATACCATTGCTGATAATAAGTGGCACTACCTAAAATCCTATACAAATTACCATCAGAAAGGCGCTTCAAAGAAACGACACCATTTATATAATCTTTACTAGAGTCTACTATAATCTTTGAATAACCAAAAGGTATTGCCTGTTCATAATGCATTGGATAAGGTCCATACGTTTTTACTTGTTCTACAATAGGAGCATCAAACTTTGACTCCAAAGTAAAATATCCAACGGAAGGAACATCGAAAGAATCTCCATTTTTCAATTCTCCTTTTGCTGTATTACAACGCTTAACATTACTCATTGATACCACAGTATACTTTCCATTCGGAATAAAATACATATAAGGAGCTCCATTAGATTCCTTGGCTACCAGCACAAAAGTTTCACCTGATGCATCCTTTATTATCATAGAAGGAATTGCTGAACACGTCGTACCCTTTACAAATACAACCTTAGTGCATCCATCAGGAGTTGGAGTAGAGGTGTCAGAGGCTAATATTCTCTGTAATTCACCAGCATTAACGGAAAGTAAATTGCATAACAAGAATAGAAATAAAAATATCTTTTTCATAAAACATCATATTTTATAAGGTGTTGGATTTGAAAAACAATTCCAACACCCATATAATTACTTATTAGGAATCTTCTTGAATGACAAGAACCAACCTTCAGTACCAGATGATGACTGGGCTGCGAGGATAAGTTTATCTCCCGTTGCCTTGATAATCTGATACTTGTAACAACGTGCATTACCATCGTTTGGAAGTACACCCAGCAAAGGAACAGTACCAGAGAATGTCATAGTACCAATATCCCAACCTTGCTGAGAAGGTACATCGTTAACGGTTACAGTACCTGTTTCACCACGACTCGTCTTGACACCTTCGCTCAAGCTAAGAGAGAACCAAGCATCAGGTAAGCCATCACCTGCTAAGCCCTTACCACTGGCCTGACCTTCCAAATCGGCTCCAGCATTGAAGCCCCACCAAGAAGGACCCTGGTCGCTTCCCCAGCCACCATTGCCCCAGCACTTATCGGATGAATCATCCCAAGTCCATGTAGAGGTAAGATAATTACCATTGGCATCCTTTCCAAATACTTGATCAAAGATAGCAGGTAACTTAGTATAGTTATTAATTGTTACGCCTTTACTTGAAGACTTCACAATAGAACCATCTGGGTTAATTGCCTCAACATAGTAATTTGCAGAAGTAACAGGAGGAACCACCTGAGTAGTCAAAGAACCAGTACCTTGAGCAACAAGACCATTATTGTCAGCATTATAAATCTTCACATATCTTGCAGGAGAAATATTGAAAGTAAGGTTATTATTACCTTCACTCTCCTGAGTTATAGTAAAGCCATTACTAAGTTCCTCTGCACTTATATTTGCACCAGGTCCATTATCTTCGCTTATTGGGTCACATGCAGTGAACAATAAAGCCAATAATGGTATCATAAACAATATCTTTTTCATAATTCCATTGTCTTTAAAACATTAAACGAACAAATATTACTCCTTCCAACCATTATACTCACCAGATGCATCAGTATAACCAGCATTCTGCTGAAGCATACCATGATTCAAAATGATTTGGTTCTCTGGAATCTTAGCAAAGCCGGCAGTTGCATTATAACGAGTAGTATAGCCACCATTCTGAGCTACATTCTTCGATTCTGCACCTCCAGTATAAATTGGCTGATTCGTCTGCTTCTCAAGAGCTGCAGCTGCGATGTGCCAACGACGAATATCATTCCAACGGGTACCCTCGAAAGCCAACTCCCAACGACGTTCTTTCTGAAGATCTGCCAAAGAATAAGAAGTATAATAGTTTGCTACTCCTGTTGCACGCTTATGAACTTCATTCATACCAGCCACATTTTCTTCCAGCTCCGACTGCATCAAAAGTACATCGGCATAACGAATCAATACCAGGTCACGGATGTTACCAGTCTGCATATAATTATCATTCAGCCAACCATCCAATCCATACATAGCCAACTCAAAGACCTCCATATATTCTTTACTATAGGCAGAACCCACAGGTGTCTTACAAGCGACTGGTCCTAACTTCATCTGATAGTAATCAGTTTCCTGGATAAAATCAGCCCAACTTGCACCACCATGCCTATAAGCAGGCATATCGTTGACATTTTTTACAGATGCGTCCTCTCGAACATCCGTATTCTTAGGGTTAGCCACCTTCCAGTCATTAACAAGATTAGGAGCTACAGGACCTGCACCCCAACCCTGACCGAATGGGAATGTATCAGCATAAGGCTGGCCACCACGAACACCGAAGTGAAGAGCATAACCATTACAAGTTCCAATACCCCAACCTTTATTCCAGCTGGCAGTCTTGTTGAACTTAATAGCAAACATAGACTCTGGATTAGCCTGATTATCATCCTCTGCCCACTTTAAGTTCTGTCCCTTTGTATAAGGGAAGTCCTCAACTGTATATTTATTGGTATAAGCCCATAACTCACGGTAGTCTGGAACCAAAGCATAACCAGCAGACTTGCCATTATTGACACAGTCATCAATCAAATCGCTAACCATCTTCTTTGTCAGAGTGGTACCATTAGGTAAAGCGACCTCTGTCATTGGAGAATAATTTGTACTGGTCAAATCCTTGATTTCTTCACCATTGCAATAGAAACCTGTATAGAACAACCAAGCACGACCCAACATAGCCTCTGCAGCATACTTGTCAACATGACCATTGGTCAAACGCTGAGCAGGCATTGTTGTTGATGCTTCATAAAGATCCTGAAGAATCTGACCCCAAATCTCGGCTGCAGATGGAGGAGTTGTATTGTCTGGAGCCGTAGATGTAAGGTTCAATGGAACACGACCATACATAGATGCCAACTCATAATAATAGAAGGCGCGCAAGAACTTAGCCTCACCCAAAGCCTGAGCTTTAGCCGTAGCCTCAATCTCCACATTTTCCAAAGCCTCAATCAAAGTATTGGCACGGTTGATACCCTGATATCTAGCCTTCCAGAAGTTCTCGGTCATATTGGTACCATAGTTGCAAAGCAAGTCACAAGCCTGCATCAACTTATCATTGAAACCACCACCACCCAGCATATCATCACTGGCAAGAAGAGACCAATACAAGTATGATTCTTGTGGATTCTTGGATATCTCATTCAAATTCTGATATACACCAGCCAAAGTCTGGTTAATCTGCTCAGTAGTCTTAGGGAAGTTGGTTGTATCAGCTTCCTTCATGCTTAAAGAGTCTAAGTCGCAAGACGACATGCTCAAGGCAACAATCGCCGCACTTATATATAATGATATTTTTTTCATTGCAATTTCGCTTTTAGAATTTAACATTAACACCCACCATATAAGTACGTGGCTGTGGATAGTTACCTACATCTACACCAGTAACCCATGCCTCATTACCATTAAGGGACATACCATTTTCTGGATCCATACCCTTATAACCTGTTATTG
Source organism: uncultured Prevotella sp. (assembly GCA_900557255.1). The sequence goes on along the minus strand of USSA01000033.1, from coordinate 10,882 downwards.
TAAAGAGGTTCTGAGCAGTGAAGTAGAGACGAAGCTGCTGGAATGGACAATTCTTCCAGATATTCTTGAAGTCATAACCGACTGTCAGGTTCTGCAAACGGAAGTAACTTGCATTCTCAACATAAATATCAGAAATCTGCTGCCAGTTTACACCCGTATTACCTGGAGCGAGGAGAGGATACTTGTTAGATGTACCTTCACCATGCCAGTAGTCATAAACCTCTGTGGTATAGTTTTCGTACTGACCATCGGTAAACTTACGCCAAGAACGAGCTACCTGCTGCCCAAAAGCGCCATAAGTAGTAGCGCTCAAGTCGAAGCCCTTATAGCCGATATTGAAAGAGAAGCCCATTGTGACATCAGGATGAGGATCGCCAATATCGGTCTTATCATCTGCATTGACAACACCATCACCATTGACATCAACAAACTTCAAGTCACCAGGCTTGATACCTGTACCCTGAAGAGAGTTAGCAGCATTGCCCTTGCAGTTCTTGTCAAGGTAAGCCTGAACGTCTGCCTCATTCTGCATAACACCTTCTGTCTTGTAACCATAGAAACATCCAATAGCATGTCCCTTCCACATACGAGCCATATTACCAGTATTCTGAGCCAAGAGATCCTTACCACCCTCAATGAAGTCGGCATCACCCTTAATCTCTGTCACCTCATTCTTATTGATAGCCATATTCCAGTTCAAGCCATAAGTGAAGTCCTTACCCACTTTATCATTCCAATTAAGTGCAAGCTCCACACCCTTGTTCTCTACAGTACCTCCGTTTACCCACTGAGTACTGAAACCAGAAACAGCATTAGCCTGTACATTAATCAAGAGGTCTTTGGTCTTCTTACTATACCAGTCTGCAGTAAAGCCCAAGCGACCATGCAAGAAACGGGTATCGATACCAATGTTCAACTGTTCAGAAGTCTCCCAAGCCAAGAGTGGATTTGAAAGGCGATTAGGATAAGCGCCTGTTGTATTGCTAGTCTTGTCGTTGAAAGGATATACACCATACTCACCAAATTCAAAACCCGCACGCCACTGGCTACTTGGCAAATTACAGTTACCATTCTGTCCCCAACCTGCACGAAGCTTCAAGAAGTCCAACCAAGAAGCTGTACTTTCCATAAACTTTTCATTAGAGATTACCCAACCTGCAGACACAGAAGGGAAGTAACCCCAACGGTGATCTGGAGAGAAGTTAGAAGAACCATCAGCACGGATAATTGCAGTCAACATATACTTCTCATCAAAGTCGTAGTTTACACGAGCAAAGTAAGACAACTTGCTCTCATAACCAGCAGGTTCACCTGTAACGACAGATGCCACTGCATTGCCATCAGCCAAGCTAGGATAAGCATGTGCAAAATCCTTAAAGATAGAACCATTAACAGTCGCATTAACAGACTCTCCATAGTCTGGTCTAGACTTGTAATACTCCATACCTACCAAAGTATCGAAGTGGTGTAACTTGGCTATATTGAACTTATAATTCAATGTGTTAGTCAACGTCCAATTCCATCCCAAGCCAACATTGTTAGACAACTGATCCTTATCACGGCTAGCGCCCTGGTCATTCAAACGATATTCAGCCAAATAGCATCTCCATGAATTAGACCACTGCTTATAAGCAATCTGGCCACGATAGGTCAGACCTTCAATAGGTGAAATCTCTGTATAACCTACAGCATTCAAGTTAAAAGACTTGCCCTTATTTGCACCAGACTGGTTATTAACCATTGAAGCAATAGGGTTGCTTGTATATGAATTGAAAGCAAACCAACCGGCAGAACCAGAGTTCTTCAAATCGTCATACATAAAATAATTACCATCCTTGTTATAAATAGGTACACAAGGATTAGCGCGAAGCATGTCAGAAAGAACATTTGAATATTGGTTACCAATCTGAACACCCTGATTCTGCTTGTGCTGATAGTAAACATTCTCACCGATCTTAATTACATCACGCTTACCTACACGGTAAACAACATGCTCAGAGTTCAAGCGGAAAGTGAAACGGCGGAAATCAGACTTAACGACATTGCCGAGAACACCATCCTGATACTGATAACCTACACCCATAGAGAATTTAGACAAGTCGTTACCACCTGTCACATTCAAAGAATGGTTGGTTACGATGGCATTCTTATTGCGAATTGCATCAATCCAATCTGTACCTGCATTAGAACCATCCTGGTATGCATTCAACAAATCTGCATCAATATACTTAGACCAATCATAAGCAGAGCCTCCATTATTGTAAGATACCTGATCTTGAACAGCCATATACTGCTTTGCTGTCAACAACTGAGGCTTCTTATACATATTCTGCCAGCCCACGTTAGCATCATAAGTAACCTGAACCTTGCCCATCTTACCTTGTTTGGTAGTTACAAGGATTACACCATTGGCTGCGGCAGAACCGTAGATGGCACAAGATGCGGCATCCTTCAATACGTCGATACGCTCGATGTCGGCAGGATTCAAAGCATTGATGTCACCACCAGAAACTCCATCAATTACATAAAGAGGAGCGGTAGAGCTGTTGGTACCGGCACCACGGATAGAAATCTTAAAGCCATCACCAGGCTGACCGGAAGCCGCCTGAATGTTAACACCAGGAGTCTGGCTCTGCAAGGCGCCCAACACCTGTGTGGTATTCATCTTCTGAATATCATCACCCTTTACCTCAATGGTAGAACCGGTAACGAGCTTCTTCTTCTGAACACCATAACCTACAACAACGACCTCATCAAGAGTCTTGTCATCTGTCTTCATTGTGATTTTGAGACTAGACTGGTTACCTACAGCAATTTCCTGTTTCTGGTAACCGATATAGGTAATTACAATAGTAGAACCCGGCTTTACGTTCAAGGTAAAGTTACCATCAAGATCTGTAACGGTACCATTACCAGGGTTGCCCTTTTCTACTACACTTGCACCGATAATAGGACCTTCTGCATCGCTCACACTACCGGTTACTTTCTTTGCCTGCTGTACAGCATTTACGCTCTGACTAGGAGATGCCGCCCATGCTTCAGTTGTATAACTCAAGCCTAACGATGCTAACGCTCCCACAAGCAGCATTGATTTTTTTAAGTTCAAATTCATACTTTAGTACTTTCTAGGTTGAATAGAATTAAACGTTTGTTGACTCTGACTATCAAAAATAGTCATTCTTTTAGTTCCCGACATATCTATCAGATACGAAGGAAACAAACAGGTTAAGTTGAATTCAATTTCATAATGGTTATTGTTTATGTTGTTTATTATTGTTTCATTTCATCACCAATCTGAAGTCATTTTTTATGGAAGTATAAGTGGCAAACAGATTTTCGATTGCAAAGTTACATTTCTTTTACGAAAAAAGCTGATACTATTTTGCTGATTTTAAGTATTATTTTGATTTTAGTTATTTTTTTTAATAAATCCCGACAAACACTAAAGATTTATTAAAATTCTGTGTTTTCCTTACACTTATTATATATGTATGTTTTGTTAACTTGGAGCAAAAAAGTATTACCTTGCCGCTATTGAGCAGCAAGGTAATTACGTACAGGATTGGCATACATCTCGAGAATTCTCTCTCTCAAGTAAGCTTCATCCTTGTTTGGAAGGTCTATTTTCGCAAGCTGGCCAGCCATATATTTTTCAAATTTTGCCTTATCTTCGGCAGTATATTCTGCCTGATGAGCAGTTGAGTTTTCAAGCAAATCAAGAGCCACATAGTTGCCCGGATAGAGGCGGTAGTTCTTGAATATCTGCTCATCCATGTAGGCGGCTACCTTATTATATATATCCTGCTTAGGCATATCAGGATCAAGACTGTCCAGATAATCATCAAGACATGGAGCTGCATGGTAATGAACATGACCCTTATAACCGAAGATACCGGTCTGCATGCTTACCAGATCATCCATTGGTCCCTTCTTCCAATCGGCATTATCGCGCTTCTGCTGGAACTCCTTTGCCTTCAGGAAATCGCATGGATCATATTCGTAACTGATAGAGAGCGGTACGAGATGAAGCTGTTTCAGGCGGTCGATAATGCTACCCTCACCGCCCATCGACATCATCTGCAGAATACTCTTCTGGGTGCGGTCATTACTGTCCTTGGCCCTACCCTCGCGTTGGGCTATCCAGATGTTCTCGTTCTTCTCCTTGATGGCGAAATGCATATAGTCGGAAAGACGCTTGCTCGACATCAGCATCTGTCGCATACTCAGGGCACGCTCTACGATAAACGCCTTGTTGACACGTACCAGGTCCTTGACCCAAGGAAGAGAAAGGAGATTATCACCGATGGCAATCTCACAGGTGGTCTTAAAACCGTTATCGATAAGAAGGACATCGAGGATGGCTGAATCGAGCACGATATCACGGTGATTACTGATGAAAGTATAATTACGGGTATTATCGAGCGATGTACAATCCATCTCGCAGCCTGTTGCTGCCTTCTTCAGAATGCCATGAACAAAATCGTAAGCAAAAGCCAGCTGGAAATCCAGATTGGTCTTACATGCCTTCAACTTCTGGGCAATCATCTCGAAAGGTACTTGTGGATAGAGATAGGCAAGCACTTGTTTAAACTGATCGTTTGAAAGCAAACGGTCGAATACCTCTGGGAGATCTTCAGGCTCCCAAGGACGGATGGTATCAAATTCTTGAGGGATATTCATAATATATACCTATTAATATATATATGGCTCTGCGAAAAAATCGCAGAACCATATATGAGTTTGTTATTCTAGAACTGATTCTCCACAATTTCGCTGAGCACATCCTTGATATCAAGACCTGCTGCACGAACCTGCTGAGGAATGAAACTGGTAACGGTCATACCTGGAGTAGTATTGATCTCCAGCATGTTCACCTTGTCTTTACCATCCTTATCCTTAGAGATGATATAGTCGATACGGATGATACCGTTGGCATGAAGAATGTCGTAGATGCGTGATGTGGTCTTGGCAACCTCTTCTGCGGTCTCTGGAGAGAGACGGGCTGGAGTGATTTCCTGTACCTGACCGTTATACTTGGCATCGTAATCGAAGAACTCGTTGGTGGTAACCACCTCTGTAGCTGGCAACACAACGCTCTTCTCGGCTGTCTTATAGATACCCTGTGAAATTTCTGTTCCATCAAGGAATCCCTCAATCATTACCTCATTGCTCTCCATGAAAGCCACACGGAGGGCTGGAGCCAGCTGGTCAGCATTCTTCACCTTGCTCACACCAAAGCTACTGCCGTCAGCAGCAGGCTTTACGAAACAAGGCATACCGATGCGCTTGTCAATCTCTTCTTCATCATAAGCTTCACCGCGACGGAGCAAGATACTGTCTGCTACGTTAATACCGAAACCACGCAGATAATTATTGAGCACATACTTATCAAAAGTCATTGCCTCTACCAGAACACCGCTTGTAGAGTATGGCAGATGGATGAGGTCGAAGTAGCCCTGCATCACACCATTCTCACCAGGCTGTCCGTGGATGGTGATATAAGCATAATCGAAATAGACATGCTTGCCGTTCATAACGAAAGAAAAATCGTTCTTGTCAATCTCGATAGTCTCACCATTATCCAAAGCAACATGCCAGTCGGTACCCTTCACATCGACGAGATAAATATTGTAGCGCTCTTTATCAAAGAAAGAGTACAAACCCTGTCCTGAGCGCAATGATACGTCGTGCTCAGAAGAATCACCACCACATACGATGGCTATCGTTCTCTTGCTATTTTCCATAATTACTAAATATTTTTGAATGTATCTTGTGTGGTGCCAGCGATGAAGCCGCGCCACTTTTCTATTAATTGTCTAAAATCATTTGACCACTCACTGTCAAAATCCATCTGCTGCTTGGTTGTAGGATGCACGAAGCCGAGTGTCTTGGCATGGAGAGCCTGACGCGGACAGAGTTTGAAGCAGTTCTGGATAAATGCCTTGTAGCTGCTACTGCGCTGACCTCTCAGAATCTCTGTTCCGCCATACGTTTCGTCCATAAAGAGCGGATGACCGATATGCTTCATGTGGGCACGAATCTGATGGGTACGGCCTGTTTCAAGCACACACTGCACCAAGGTGGTATAACCGAAACGCTCCAACACCTTGTAATGCGTAACCGCCGTCTTGCCTATTCCGCTGTCCGGTTCGAAGACCTTCATACGGAGGCGGTTCTTCGGATCACGGCCGATATTGCCTTCTATGCGACCTTCATCTTCTACAATATTGCCCCAAACGAGCGCATTGTAACTGCGATGGGTAGTCTTGTTGAAGAACTGCTTACCCAGTGCGGTCTTTGCCGTAGGAGTTTTTGCCACAACGAGCAGTCCGCTGGTATCTTTATCGATGCGATGCACCAAGCCCACTTCCGGATCATTGGCATCAAACTCAGGCATATCCCTTAAATGCCAGGCTACCGCCTGAATCAAGGTTCCATGAAAGTTGCCCGCACCCGGATGCACCACCATACCTGCTTCCTTGTTAACCACCATCAGCTGATCGTCTTCATAAACTACATTGATAGCGATTTCTTCAGGTTTGATACTCGTTTCATGACGAGGACGGTCGAGCATCAGAGTAACCAGATCATTAGGGCGCACCTTATAGTTGCTCTTTACCGGTTTACCATTGACATGGATGAATCCGGCATCAGCAGCCTGCTGAATGCGGTTACGGCTCTGATAGGCCATCTTATCAGCCAGGTATTTATCGATGCGGACCGGTTCCTGGTTGGCATCCACCTGAACCTTCCAGTGCTCATAGAGTTCATCTCCTCCTTCACCAGAAGCAGCGTTTCCTTCCTCCATCCGGAGTTCATCATCCAGTTCGTCCATATCTCCTGCATCATCAAACCCGAAGTCATCCTCTACAGGAGCATATACCTTATTATATATATAATCTAAAAATATCATTCGTATTACTATTGAATTCTTCACTCATCGTTCTTCACTCTTCATTTCTCCTACTCCACCACTTCCTTCTGGTGGTGCTCATGCGAAGGAGCAGGCTCTGTGGCTTCCGTACCAGGAACCACCTCGAAGTTGTCTTCATGAGTTTCTCCGCTCATGTCACCTTCGCCTTCCATCACATCTTCTTCGCCGTGATAAACCGGATCTACCACATCGATAGAATCATCAACGCTCCGTTTACCATTACCAACCTGTATGACAAGCACATCATCGATAGAAACCTTATCACCGGCTACAACATGCTTACCCTTAACGAGGATACCATAAACCCAATCCTCTTCGCCAGGAATATATTCAGGTGTACCCAGTTTGAATCCCATAGCAGTAAGTTTAGCCATTGCCTCTCGCAACGAACTGTTGTCAATGACATCAGGAATGGTGATACGTGGAGAATGATCAGAATTGATGGTAACATAGATAACATGTCCCGACTTTACCACTTCTCCGAAAACCGGAGTCTGCTCCAGAATGACATCAGGCGGCAAAGAGCGGACATATCCCGTATCCGTTACAACAATTTCCAATCCCGCATCGTCGAGTATATGTGTAGCATCATCGATATTCTTATATCGAATATCCGGCACACGGATGGCCTCACCATGATGGGTATAGATATCGATGCCATACTTGACACCGACACAGAGCAACACCAGTACCAGAATCATGGCACCGATATTCCCCCAAAGGTACTTACTCTTAAACTTATTTATAAACTCTGATGAAGTCATATATTATTTTTTGGTGCAAAGATACAAGTATTTGGGGGAAGAACAAAATAAAAAGGAAAGTTTTTGCACTCTCACCACCTAATTTTATGATATAAAAATAAAACATCTTTGTTCCCAAAAGAGCAATCTCAGAAAAGGAAGGGGCGTTATAAACAACAAAAAGCAGCAAAGAATACCTCCTTGCTGCTTTTAATGTCATCGTCAACAGACGAATCTTTCCTCGGAATTACTTTCCGTGGTGTTCGTCAGATACAGTTAACTTCTTACGGCCATGAGCACGGCGAGAAGCCAATACGCGACGACCATTCTTAGTTGCCATACGCTCACGGAAACCATGCTTGTTTACGCGACGACGATTGTGAGGCTGAAATGTTCTTTTCATTTTTCTTATTTATTTTTTAATTAATATTCTTCACAAAAGTGCAAAACACGCCCTTTTTGGGCTGCAAAATTACGCATATTTTCTGAAATAACCAAGAAAACTACCAAATTTAGCTTAAATATTTATGTTTTTTTCGATATTTCCTTTGATTTTTCATGTTTTTGCCGTAACTTTGCACTCGATTTTGAGATTATTATAATAACATTCAAGATAAACAAGAAATGATTAATTCACAGGAAATTAAGATTGGTACTTGCATCCGCATGGATGGCAAAGTATGGGTTTGCATCGACTTTCAGCACAGAAAGCCAGGTAAAGGTAACACCGTAATGAACACAAAATTGAAGAATGTTGCCGACGGTCGTGTGTTGGAGCGTACATTCCAGGTAGGTTTCAAATTGGAGGATGTTCGCGTTGAGCGCCGTCCTTACCAGTATCTCTACGAGGACGCTACTGGTTGCATCTTCATGAACCAGGAGACTTTCGAGCAGGTGCCTATCGCTAAGGAGAACGTTACTGGTGGCCAGTACATGAAGGAGGGTGACGTTGTTGAGGTGGTTACTGATACAACTGATGGTACTATCCTCTTGGCTGAAATGCCAGTGAAGACTACTTTGAAGATTACTCACTCTGAGCCAGGTGTAAAGGGTAATACTGCTACCAACGCTACAAAGCCAGCTACATTGGAGACTGGTGCTGAGGTTCGTGTTCCTTTGTTCGTCAACGAAGGCGAGACTATCCAGATCGATACCCGTGACGGTAGCTACCTCGGTCGTGTAAGCGAGTAATACATCCTCCAACAGGAAGATTGTGCTCTTATTGAGTAAAACTAACCCTTAATAGTAAGAAGAATGAAATATTCCATCATAGTACCTGTATTTAATCGTCCTGACGAAGTGGACGAACTTTTAGAGAGTCTGACTCATCAATCAGAGAAAGACTTCGAAGTTGTCGTCGTTGAGGATGGCTCACAGACTCCCTGCGAGGAGGTGTGCAAGCGATATGAGCACATGATGGATATACATTATTACTATAAGGAGAACTCTGGTCCGGGCCAAAGTCGCAACTATGGTGCCGAGCGCGCCAAGGGTGAGTATCTTCTGATACTCGATAGCGACGTGGTCTTGCCAAAGGGCTATCTGAAGGCTGTAAGTGATGAGTTGAGCCGCGAACCTGCCGATGCTTTCGGCGGTCCCGACAAGGCGCACTCATCATTTACAGATACTCAGAAAGCCATTTCTTATTCCATGACTTCTTTCTTTACCACCGGTGGTATCCGTGGCGGAAAGAAGAAGATGGATAAGTTCTATCCCCGTTCATTCAACATGGGCATCCGCAGGGATGTTTATCTCAGGTTGAATGGCTTTTCCAATATGCGTTTCGGTGAAGACATTGATTTCTCTATCCGTATCTTCAAGGCAGGCTGCCGTTGCCGTCTGTTCCCTGAAGCATGGGTATGGCATAAGCGCCGCACCGACTTCCGCAAGTTCTGGCGACAGGTCTACAACAGTGGCATCGCCCGCATCAACCTCTACAAGAAATATCCAGAGAGCCTCAAGCTCGTGCATCTCCTCCCTATGGTCTTCACCGTGGGCGTAATAGGCACGCTGCTTCTGCTCTTCTTCGGCTTCCTGCCATACATGCTTGGCACCGTTCACGTATTCCCAACCTTGGGCAATGCGATGGCAGCATTGGGCTGCATCGGTCTCGCCGGCATCATTCTCTATACCATCGCACTGTTTATCGACAGCAGCAGAGAGAATCACAGCGTGAAGATAGGCTTGCTGAGCATTCGCGCTGCCTTCACACAGCTGATGGGTTACGGATGCGGATTTCTTTCTGCATGGTGGAAGAGATGCGTACTGGGACAAAGCGAATTCAGCGCATACAACAAGACTTTCTACAAATAAGACTTCCCCGCCAAAAGAGAAGCCAATAATAATCTACTAATCAGTTATTATTATGGCAGAGAAACTAACCATTGCCAATTGGGCAGAAGAAGACAAGCCTCGCGAGAAACTGGAGCGCTTGGGAGCCTCAGCTTTATCCAATGCCGAGCTCTTAGGTATTCTGATTGGTTCGGGATCTACTGACGAAAGTGCCGTAGACCTGATGAAACGCATTCTGAAGGATTGCGACAACAACCTGAACCAGCTAGGAAAGAAGTCCATCAGAGAACTGACGCAATATAAAGGAATGGGACCCGCCAAAGCCATCACCATCCTTGCAGCCTGCGAACTGGGCAAGCGCCGTGCTCTCGATAAGATTGGCACACGTCCCGACTTAGGCTCATCCCTTGCCATCTACAACTATATGCTTCCGAAGATGCAGGATTTAGATACAGAGGAAGCATGGCTCCTGATGATGAACCAGAACTTCAAGCTCATCAAAGCGAGCTGCATCTCAAAAGGCGGCATTACAGAAACGGCAACCGACATCCGTCTTATCATCAAAGAAGCGGTGCTCAACAACGCTACCATTATCGCCTTCTGCCACAATCATCCCAGCAACAATCCTCAGCCAAGCAAAGCCGATGATGTACTTACCCAGAAGATTGCCAAAGCCTGCGAAATCATGCGCCTCTTCTTTATGGACCATGTCATCATAACCGATGGTGCCTTTTATTCATATCACGATAAAGGTAAATTGTAGTCTATTTGGGGTATATTAGACCTTCTGCAAGAAAAAAACAGCTTTTCTTTTTGTTTTGTCTGCAATAATTATTATCTTTGTAGGCAAAAACAAAGATGACTCCACTTTAAAAAGTGAGTTAAATTTGAATTAAACATATGCCTTGGAGAG
>USSA01000032.1 GCA_900557255.1 uncultured Prevotella sp. | reverse complement strand
CCTCACCCACAGTATATTGCCCACCAGCCTGAATATCCAGGAACCAGTGACGTTTAAACTGATATTCGTTTCCATCCTTGTCTGTGTAGGATGCTTGCGCCATAGCGGCTGTAGAGCCGATGGCTAACATGGCCGTTGCCATGAGCAGTTTAATTGATTTCATAACTTTCTACATTAAATTTTATTTCTTTACGAATTTCTTTCCATTCACAATGTAGATACCAGAACGGTTCATCTGCTTTACCTTACGTCCCTGGACATCATAGATTACATTGTTCTTCTCAGTAGAATTCACAACTTGTTCGATACCAGTAGCCTTATCATTGTCTACTTCGATTGAAATCGTCATTCTCGGGTTTGCATGACAGTCGCTGGCTTGGGTTGTGGTCTTGTCCTCAAGGAACTTTCCAAAGTTTGTATCTCCGAAGGTTCCCTGCAAAATTACTATAGCGTAAAGATCGGCTTTCAATTCACCTTCTCTTAGCGGTGTATCAAAGACTAACAGCAAAGTAGGCGTTGACGGATCTTCTGGATCTACATAGCTTTCAAAGTGTCCTGTACGAATCGTCTTGTCGTTGTCGTAAACAGCAAGTCGCACTTCTCTATCAGGATTAGCAACCAAGCCATCATAGTATCCTATGTTTTTTATCATGAATCCATTCAATGCAACATCCTTTTGAGTTACAGACGTACTAGGCAACTGCTGGTATATAGAATAATCGTAGTGAAGGTTTGGATCTTCAGGAGAACCGCCCTTTCCGATCGTAAAGGTTTCCTTGATAGCCTGCGTCTTTACTTCCTTATTATTCTTTTCATAATGGAAGGTTCCTTCTGGAATTACCAACTGATAGCTAGCCTTTTCCAAGTCAGTCAACGCTATAGTAAACTGATTGTCTTTTCCTGTTACTGGAGTAAAGGCAACATCCTTAACGCGGTTACCCTTCTCATCAGCAATGTAGGCATCAGCATCACTCATTACAGTAATATGACTCAACCCATCGAAAGAAAGAGTCAGAAGGTCGGCATTGCTTCCTACTATTGCAGGTGTCAACTTGTAAGCTGTCTCTACGGTCTTGATAGCAGCAGCCGGTTTTTCAACCTCAACGAATGCGAAGGCACTGGTCAGACTGCTTTGCCAATATGGAGCAGCAACATCTGCTTCTGTCTGATATTTATTGTCTGCATGATTGCACAAAGCATAAGCAACGTTAGAGCTCCCCGTTACAGATGGATAAGATCCCTTGAATGAGAATGTACCCAATGCTTTTTCTGCATCAAAGACATCACCCGATTCGAGTTGAACAGCAGAGCCATCCAGTTTGGCAATTTTAAGTTTGCTTACTTCTGCCCCTGCATCAGCTGTCACTCCATTGACATTCAGCATATTGTCATCAGCATCACCCAAGGTGAAGAATCCACTATAGGTTAACGCCTCAAAAGCTGAAGCTTCATCAATATTGTCTACTAACAGAACCTGATTGTTACTTACGGCAAGATACTTTCGTTCATTCTTCTTATTTACACTGGCTATCTTATACCACTTCTTGTTCTCTGGAAGAAGAACATCCGTTTCATTATAATAAGCATCAATAGCAGCCTTGAATTCTGCATTTGTTGATGCCTCATTCCCGACAACTTCGTTCAAAGCAACATAAGCGGCACTGGTAACCTTAGGATAGCCCACCGAATTATTCTGCAACAATTTCAGAGCTTTCAGATATGCGGCAGAACCGACAACAACATATTCTACATCAAAAGCCTTATTGTAGCGTTCCCATTCGGCATCGCCCTTCTTGTCGTTGCAAACTACATTAGCAGGAACAATAAGTTTATAAGTACCCTTCTTTGAGATAGCACCTGCAGCGCCCTGTATTTCAAAATTAACTTTCGTATCAGATGCCTTGACAGCCTTTGCTGTCAGATAGTCGTTACCATCTTTCAGTAATTTCACGCTGGCAGCCTCATCTACATATCCAACCTTCTCTCCGAAGTCTACGGCAATAGTAAGAGGTAAAGTTTCAATGGTTCCCGCTGCAGGAGTAATCGAAACAGGACTAAAAGGAGCCTTGATGACAAAAGAGAATTTCATTTCCTTGTTCTCAAAGCCTTCCTTATCAACAAAACTCTTTGCAGGAACCGTAAGTGTATATGTACCATTCTTTGCTATCTGGCTAGCAGCAGATAAGGTTACCACATTGTCTTTTACTGTAGCAGAAAGCGTCTGGCTGCCCGTTCCATCAGAGAGTGTGATTTTGGATGCATCTTTAACCAGCATGTTGCGGTCGAATGTAAGATGCATGTTTTCAAAGTACTCTAAAACACTGCCATCCTCCAAATCACCTGTAGCAGTCAGAATGGTAGACGGCATGGTATAGAGTACCGTAATCTTTTTCAATTGAGCATTCGAAAAACTGTTTTTGTATATTAAGTCATGGATATCCTGCTCTTTATCATTAATCCATGTCTTGTATCCATCATCCTGACTTCCTAATTCATCGTCTGTCACTCGAAGATCACCTACCATACTACCTGCAGAGAAAGAGACTCTGTCTAGACGTCCAATACCAGGCGCATGAACTTTCATCAATGCCTGCTGGTTGACTTTGAGATAATAGGTGACTTCCTTAGTATAGCGATTAGTAAAATTTAAGATGGATGTACCCAATCCCTGATTACCCCACTCAAAATCAATAGTGATGTCGCCATTAGAGAAAACATTATCAGTAACGGGAACTTCATTACTATTACCTTCAGGTGGAGTTATGGAAGGAGTAAGGCTGAGTGGCTGACTGAAATCAAATACAGCAGTGCGCTGTATCTGAGCCCAACCGGGTGCAGACACACAAGCCAGTAATATGACAAACAATGATTTCTTCATAATAGGTAAGTTTAAATGTTTTATTAGCGCATGTTCATATCTATTTCGTCAGTAGCCGTCTTTACACACAGTTTCCAAGTGCCGTCTACTTTCACCGGATTGAACATATAAGCAGTCTTTGCCGGTTCAGCGGTTCCAGCCTGTTTTGCCGTTGCAAAGGTAACATCATATTTCACATCATTGCAGCCTTGCAACTGGAATGAGTAATATACGCGTGTATAATCCAATACAGGGAACATCTTAAACTTGTTAAGATATCTTTGTCTTGTTTCTTCTGTGAGAGGTTTTACTTCTTGCGTAGAATCGGTATATTCATGCAAATTGGCAAGCACTGCGTTATAATCCTTTGCCTTGAGTTGCGCCATGGCATCATCACACAGTTTCAACATAGCAGCCGTATCTTCTTCAGTCAATTCGCTTCTGAATTCATCAACCTGCTGTTCGCGACTTTTCTTTTTCTCACCGCATGAGCATAATGAGAAGACCAATATAGCCAAGAGAGAATATAATATAGTTTTTTTCATACCCGTCACATTTTTAAATAAAAAGAGGGTGCGCCGCTCTTTTAGGCACACCCTCTAATTAGAGCTTAATTATTAATTTCCTTTTCAATAAATGTCTTAATCACCGATTGTACCCTTGATGGTGAACTCAACCTTAGTAGTAAACTCACCCCACTCGTAAGCGATAGTGATAGGAACTCTTACCTTGAAGGTCTCTACGTTACCACCATTGTTGTAGTACCAGATAGTACCGAACTTAGCCTTATTAGCCTCCATGTAAGCAGCCAAATCAGCATTCTTACTTGCAGAATTGTAAGAAGTCAAATCGTTGGTGTAAGTTACCTTTTTACTTTCCTTAGGATCTGTAGCAACACCACTCTTATTACCGCATAAGAGTTGAACATCCTTACTAATCTGATCCATTGTAGTCCAAGTACCACCGCCAAGAGTTGTCTCAACGTTAGCAGGTGTAGTATCGATTGTGATAGACTTCACATTGTAGTAACCCCAGAACCAGAGGTGGTCACCCCACATATTACTCTGGTTAGCGACACAACCAGCCTCAGACATTGTTTCAGTATTCCATCCACGCCAATCGTACAACTTGAAGAGATCAAGAGCGTAGATAACGTTACCATTGGTGTTAGCATCGATACGTGGCTCTGTTGCAACATCAATCAAGTTGATTGGACGCTCCCAAGATGTCAGGAAGATACCATCCTTAACAAACTCAGCTACATGACAAGAATTCTCAGTTACAACACCTACCCAAGAGCGGAGCTCCTTCTGGATATTAGCATTCGCAGGCTCATAACCAATCGCATTCAAGACTGCCTTTGTTGTTTCATTCTTTACCAATGTAATCTCACTAGTAGCAGGATCCAATGTAGCAATTTTAACATAAGAAGTACCCTTTACTGCATAGAGAGCTTCATTCATGAATGCACCATCAGCATATTCAACAGCGCAACCCTCAAGAGTTTCCTGCAACTTATCCTTGCAGAATACGTGAGAGTCGCCAGAGATATACTTGCAGTACAACTTGTTCCACTTGGTATCAGTAGCACTGCTCTGTGGAGTGATAGTATAACCACCAACAACAACAGGCTCAGGAACGAAGTAATACTTGTGAGTACCTACTAACTTAGCAACATTACCCTTCAAAGTAGAAGTAACCTTGCGGCTAATACCAACGATATCGCCACCATTTGTAGGCTCCTTAACATCGAAGATAACTGCTTCCTTACCATTTTCAGAACCATCAAGTCCCTTCCAGTACTCAGGAATCAACTCACCGAATGGCTGGTTCTTATTGATACGTGACAAGTTGTAAGTCAACTTAACATAGATGTAAGGATACTTAGCCTTTGCATTACCAATGTAACGTACATAGCGAGTTACAGTAACAGGATTAGCCTGATCATGAGTCAACTTCTCAAGATCAGCAGCAGTCAAGTGCCACTTAAACGCATGGTTAGTTGTACCCTCTGTATTAGGGAAGTATTCGATATTACCAAGATCATCAGCAGCATCGTAGGTACCACCCTTCTCAGGAGCAGCCTTGAACATCTTCAAATCCAATGTTGTATTACCTGCAGCATCGTTACCGAAATTACCCTTCTTATCAATAGTATACTGCTCATCGAAGTCCTTCTTGGTCATATTCTCAAGACCCTGTGTCAATACAATAGAAGAGAACTGAGACCATTTAGTCTTCAACTTATCAATATCATGGCAGAGATCGAACTGTGCATCCTGTGTCAACAAGTCAATTGTCTTATTAGGAGCAACCTCTGGGTTCTGACGTGTAATGTGAATCAAGATGTAACCATCCAAAACCACCTGGTCACCACGCTTAACGAGAACCTGAACCAATGGCTCACGGTCGATAGCTGTAGAAGATTCTGTTGTAGTAGGGTTACCCTCTGCATCAACATTCCATGCACGGAGGACACCAGCATCCTTGTTAACCCACTTAGCATAACGGCTATCAATTGTTGCGTTACCGTCTACCTTGTATTCAACGAGGTTGAACTGATATGTCAAGCCCCATTCCTTACCTTCCTCTAATGACATCTCCTTCAGGTTTACACCAAGCTTATTAGGAGTTGTAGTAGTACCAGGAGTAAACTGCTTAACATCCTCTACCAACATATGGAGTCCGAGGTAGCTTGCAATATCAATACCCTCTGCGCTATTATAGTAAAGTTCGAGAGCTGCACCAGCTGGGTCTGCCAAAGCCTCCTGAGGTGAGTCATAAACGTGAACCTTAGCAGCTGCATCAGTAGCAGTTGTACCGAAGTACTTAGCTGTAGGAATACCCTTTTCGTCACCCATACGGGTATTAGACGCACCTAATTTAGCATATTGAGGTTTCAATCTCCAGTACAAAGCCTCGAGGTAAGCCTTCTGTGGCTGAATCAAAGCATAATCAGAAGTAACCTTGCCTTCAGCTACTGTACTTGCAGCAGTCTTAGCCTGCAAAGCAATCGTATTAGCTGTCTCATTCTTATCTTTAACAGTTGGGAATGGTTCCAACTTTTCAGGATGCTGAATCTTCAAACCTGCTGTTACAATACCATTAGAAGTATTGAAGAGAGCCTTGCCTGCATCATTCAACTCAGGAGAAGTAATATTTCCAAGCACTGAAGCTGTAGCACGAGTATGATAATTCAAGATTGTTGGCTCAAGAAGATTGAAGCCCGTAATATCCTCGTATGCCATATCAGCATTTGATGGATTCATGTGATACTTAACACCCCAAGCAGGACCATAATTGTACAAAACTGCAGCAGCAGGATCTTGAGCTGTAGCATTATCCAATCTGTCTGGCAAATAATTATCAAGACCCTTGATTGTCTTAGCCACGCCAGTAGTAGTATTCAAGCGGCTAAGACCAGTCAAATTGTCCTTATGCTCTAAGTATTCACCATGCAAGTAGTCATAAGTCAAAGTCTCAATACCATCCAAGTAGAGATTTGGCATGAATACCAAGCCTGTCAAATCACCGGTAAGTGAAATAACGACCTTTTCACCAGAAATACCCTTAACACCTGTGAGGATCAAGTTTTGCTTATCCAAAGTAGCGGTGATAGAGCTTGGAGTTTCTGATACAAACTTAACATTACTCTGTTTTACCTTCTTGCCATCCTTGTAGATGTCGAAGTAACCAGATTCGGCATTAGGAACATAGTACTCATAAGATGCTGCGGATGCGCTTGTGCCTGCTTCACCCTTGACACCTTGTTCACCCTTCTCGCCTTGTTCACCCTTCTCGCCTTTCTCGCCCTGAGGACCGCGAGCCAAGTTGTCTGTCTTTGTACCATCCTTATACCAGTAACCATCTGTTCCGATAGTCCATGCTGTACCAGGAGCACCATCCTTACCATTTGAAATAGTGACTGTATTTCCATCACTGAGCGTAACAGTAATACCATCATTATTACTTGTTACTCCTTTAACAAGACCACCACCCTTAATCAAATTCTGAATGGTTTCAATTGCTTTTGCATTAGAATCAATCCGCTGTTGCAAATTGCTAATGTCATCATCGTAGTCTTTACAAGAAGTAAATGTGCTTACCGAGGCAATTGTCAATGCACCCATAAGCAGCGCGCTAAAATACTTTCTTTTCATACGGTAATAATTTATAAAGTTATACGATTTTCCTAGCCTTTCGGCAGGAAGTTATTAATTAATTCTCTATATCGAATTAAGAGTTCCGTTTGATGAAAAGAGTCTGCACTCTTAGAAAAGTTCTTCATTTTCTTTCAAAGGTCCTCTTAGAAAAGTTATTTTTTATCGTTCTTATATCGTGGCTTTTTATCGCCACTCAGTTCTTATTGTTTTTATCATATCTCCAGCCAGGAGATTTTTCATGTTGCAAATATAAGTATATTTTTCGAAACTTGCAAGTTTTTGAGCATTTTTTTTCAAAAAAAGGCTAATTTTCTTATGTTTTTTATAAAATAGCCCCCATATTGGGCTTCTAACCCGTCCATTTTCCCTGTTTTCCTCCATTTTGCCGATATAAAAACTACACCTTATTATATATAGGGGAGATTGGCGGTCCTACACCTTATTATATATAGGGACCATCCAGATACGAATGTATGAGTATCTACCAGGAATGTTGTTTTCTGCAGATTACCGAGAAAAAACGTTTTTCTTTGGTATTATTCCCTTAAGTTGTATCTTTGCACAAAATTACAAGTAATACTGGAGATATGAAGCAAGATACTAAAAAAATACCTTATGGACGCAATGACTTCGTACAAATCATAGAGCAAAACAATTACTATGTGGACAAGACGATGTATTTGCCAGCATTGGAAGATGAGGTGGTAAACCTCTTCTTTATCCGTCCTCGCCGTTTTGGCAAGAGCGTATTCATCAGTATGCTCCAAGCTTATTATGACTGTAACATGAAGGATAAGTTCAAGGATCTGTTCGGCAATCTGTGGATTGGCAAGAATCCTACTCCCCTTCAAGGCAAATATCTGGTTCTCTATCTTGATTTTTCGCAAGTAGGCGGACGTATCGACCAGCTGGAAGACTAGTTTAACCGTTATTGCAAAGTAAAGCTGGATAGTTTTGTGGATGTCTACCGTCAATACTATTCGGAGGATTTTGTAAAGAAGGTCTTCGAGGCGGAAGACGCCGTAGACAAGTTGATACTTATCAACGACGAATCAAAGAAGCTGAATCTTCGTACCTATCTCATCATTGACGAATATGACAACTTCACCAACACGGTGCTCAACGAGCAGGGTGAAGGAGTAAATCGTGCCATTACCCATGCTGAGGATTTCTATCGTGATATCTTCAAGAAATTCAAAGGTTCGTTTGAACGTATCTTTATGACGGGTGTGAGTCCTGTGACGCTCGATGATGTAACCAGCGGTTTCAACATCGGATGGCATATATCCACCAAGAAGCAATTCAACCAGATGTTAGGATTTTCTACAGAAGATGTCTATCTGATGTTCAACTATTATAAGGAAAAGGGCGAAATTGCAGCCAATGCCAACGATGATAGACCCTAACACCAAGACCGACTATAACAAGATGAAAAAGCTCATCCAGCTCGACAAGCTAGATGGCGACCGAAAGGGCGTGATTCGCACGATTGCCGAGAAAGGAGAGATTGTGACTACACTCTATGACACCTTCCCTGCAAGAATGATAACAGACCCGCAAGTATTTCCAAGCCTGCTGTTTTATTATGGCATGCTTACCATCAAGGCTACGAGAGGAACAAAGCTTATACCCGGAATTCCGAACAACAATGTGCGCAAGCAATATGATGAATATCTGTGGAGGTGTTAGAACCTCAATGGCGTTTTCTCGAAACCACCAAGAAATTTGCAATAATTTTAGTAGCCATGTTCACTACAACCATAAAATATCTTGTATATCAGAAGAAATAGAGAATGTTCAAAAGTGGACATTCTCTATTGCTATTTCTATTTCACCAAAGTCAATCATCGCATTAAAAAGACTTACCTTGTTGGCATTTCGCAAATCTTCCAATGTAATATCTGCTTTTTGTATCATTCCCTTGTCCAATAGTGCGGCTCTTTTTGTGCCTGGCAATAAGGGATGCCTGGGAGTCACCCAATGTTTGCCGTCAAATATGGCAAGGTTCGTGAATGAGGTATCCGTTAAAAGTCCATGTTTGACGATGATGATGTCGTCACAGTTTCCTTTCTGTGCGACCAAGGCATTGAGGCGACTGCGGTCGGTACTTTTGTAGCCATACGTTATCGTGTCGTCTGCGACCACTTGAAGGGAGTTTATGTTTCGAATAAAATACGGAGCATATTCTACTGCTTCAACTCCTTGTTTGCCATACACCACTCTCGCCTTGTAAAAATCCATACTTTCCGTTGGATTTATCAGTTTTTCCAATGAAGGCATGGACGCATTGCATAATGAAGGAAAGAACTTACAGATCGTTCTTTCCATTCTTTCCTGATGGTATGCAAGAGCTTGTGTCTTTCCATTCACAATTTTTATTGTCTCTACGAATTGCTGTGCCATATTAAAATCTATTCTATTCAAAAGGAAGATACACTTTTTGTAACACTTCCTCGTATTCTTTACTGCAATCACTCTTCGAAGTAATGCCTCCTCCTGCCTTGAAATACGTTCCCAGACCGTCATTTTCAAGAAAGCGTATCATTACAGCCGAGTTGAGTTCACCATTATTATATATACCCATGACTCCTGTATAGAATCCACGGTCATAGCCTTCCGCCTCATGGATTATTTCCATAGTCTTGTCCTTTGGCGCACCTGTTATGGAACCTGCGGGCAACATTGCATCCAATATGTTTCCGATGTGCTTTTGATAACCAGTTGGCAACTTGCCGCTTATTTCGGAACTGGTCTGGAGAATATTCCCCTTATTGGTATGGAGCACATCAATATAACGGTATTTATCCACCCTTACATGCTCCGCCACACGGCTAAGGTCATTTCGAATCAGATCTACAATGGTAGCATGTTCGGCAGCTTCTTTTTTGTCGCTCATCAACACTTGCTCTGCTTCGGGTAAGGACGCGTCAATGGTTCCTTTCATCGGATAAGAAAATATCATTCCGTTCTTTATCCTCACGAATGTTTCCGGCGAGAAACACACGAACTGCCTATTGCTATTATTGTCTTTTAGTAGAATCTTATACTTGCCTTTAGCACGTAGGAAGATGTCCTCCAACGTAAGGTTGCAGTCCACAGCCACCTTACAAGTAAGGTTGGCAAGATAACAGTTTCCACGCAGGATGTTGCTTTTGACAGTTTCAAAACTTTTCGTGTAATCTTCAAAATTTGGCTCAAACACTTTCCACGTCGGATGCTTGGTAACCGAAGAGAGTGACTGCCGTTTTACATTGGTTATACCCTCAAAGTCATAAAGGCATTCATCGATAGCTATTTCAGACAGCTTCCGTATGTATGCTTCCGAACCTGCATAGTTGACGACAAAAAGGAAAGGCTCCTTTTTGTTAGCCAAATGATTGATACGGTCTATAATATTTTGTTTCATTGTCTTACATTTTAATGTTACTGAAACATCTGTCCAGTATCTTATATCTTTGTTGAGCATTCTTGTTTGTTGGCATACTTATGCGATTTTATTATATAATATTGCAAAGATAGCTATTTCTTCGCAATATCATTCTTTTTTTGTGATAAAAAAATAAAAATGGAGAGATGTTGTTTGAAGTTGCTTTTTTTCATCAACCTTCATGGTTACTTCCTTAGAAGAGATAGGGATTGTAGGTCATCATCTTTACTGCAAATATATGACTAATATTTCACGATGCTTCTCTGTTTTTTGAACTGTTACAAAAAATGCTATTGCCTCATTTTTCTCCATACTACAAAAAAAGCATGGCGCAAATCACTGCGCCATGCCCCAATAAAAGAAAACCTTATAGTCAAAATAGAAATTAGCGATTCTAATTCTTGTTCTGGTACTAATCTTTTTCTAGTACTTTGCATTCTGAGGGTCGAAGTTGGTCCAACCGCTCATCCAGTTGTTGCTGCCATCGAAGGCTCCGATGTAGGTTACGGTGTCGAAACCTGTCCAGCCAGTGAAACTTGCGGCACCAAGCAATGGGCTTCCTGCGATAGGAGTATAACCATCTGCACCAACCAATGAAGTCCATGAATCAAAATACTTGTTGCTCTGCTCTGAGAAGAAGAAGGTGTTGCTGTATGACTTCTGATTCTTGTCGATATCCTTCTTGTTCGCTGCATCGTAGAGATAATCCTCATACTTCTTGTTGGCATCAGTACCAACGGCATCCATACCTGCGAAATATACATTCTGAAGCTTGAACTTGCCATCCTTGGCATCCTTCACGGTTTCACCCTTCTCACCATCAACAATCAACCCGATAGGCCAGCCTAAGGCTACAGAGTTGATGCAGTTGAGGTTAGAAGAACGACGAATCTGCATGGCTGACTGGAACTTGCCGAGAGCTGAACCATTGTTTGGATTGTATGCTCCGGCAGTGATATAATCTGTGGTGTTCTGGAACTTAGAATCCAATACTTTAGGACCTACGAAGGTGATGTTAGAGAAGGTTGCCTTGGTACGAGGAGCCACGGTAGCACCATCAGCACAGTTGTCGCTCTCGAAACCGTTGCTCTGAGAGGTATCGGCTATCTTGCTGTCGCGCAGAGAAAGACCATACTGCACCTTTCCTGAGAAACCGTTATCGGTATCGAAATCATCATCCCAGCCCTTGTAGGCTACGAGATACTTGCAGTTTACTGTACCGCCAAACCACTCGAAGGAATCATCATTGGAATAAGATACCTGAACGTGGTCAATCTCTGTGCCTGAACCTACAGAACCTAAGGTTAAACCATTAATCTCCTTATCCTTCTGGAATGGATAACCGGCAAACTCAATGCGTACATAACTCAAGGCTCCTGAGTTGTCAGCATCATCTGCGCCACCATGCTTGGTACGAGGACCACCCTCTATCTGCTGCTCAGTCTGGTTGTTCTTAGCCTTGCCGCAGAGAATGATGCCACCCCAGTCGCCAGGCTTTCTGCTACCGGCAGCCTCTTCAGATGTAAAGACGATAGGCTCTGTGGCTGTACCCTTGGCGATGAGCTTGCCGCCACGCTCTGCGATGAGTGCCGCCTTGCTCTGCTTGTCGCCCTTGATGATAGTTCCCGGCTCGATGGTAAGCTCAGCACCATCTGCAATATATACCCATCCCTTGAGGAGATAAGTACCTTTCTTCAAAGTCTGCTTGCCTGTGAAGACGAATTCCTGGTCGCCGTTGCCAATCTGTGTTCCGTTGGCGTTTTCCTTGTCATCTGTTCCGAAGAGGATGTGGTCGCAAGCCTTCAAGCCACCATTGGTTGTCCACTTGTAAACTACTCCTGATCCAGGATTTGGAGAAGGAGTTGGATCGTCATTGTCACTGCTGCAGCTGCTCAACATGGCAGATGCTGCGAGGATGCCCATGCATCCTAAAAAATACATCTTGTTCATCATTGTTTCCTGTTTTATTAAACAAATATCTAATATTATCTTTCTTGAAATTCTACGGATAGTCTCTAAAATTTATAGATTGCCTGCAAACCGATGTTTCTGCCCGGCTTGTAGCATCTTGCTATTTCTTCTACTTCCTTCTTGCTTCCGTCGCTATACGTTACATCGGCAAACTGCTTGTAATATATCTTTTCTGCAAGAAGATCCCTTACGTTGAGCTTCAGCTCCAGATGGTCTCCGAATTTCTTAGCCAGCGAGAAGTCGATGGTGTTACGGGGCATCTCGTAGCTGTGAGGCACTCGGGCGTTGGAGTCATCGCCTGTGCTTCCTTCACTTCTGCCCACACCGATGATTCGCTTGCCTATGCGGTTGTAAAGCAGGGCGATATCCATCTTTAATGGCTCGTTCTTATAGAAGATGCCGGTGTTGATAAGGTATGGCGACTGCCCCTGCATCGGTCTGTCTTCTTCCTTCGCTCCCTTCTCAAACTGAACCTTGCTCTTGATGAGAGCACCGTTAAACGACCAACTGAAATCCTTCAATCCTATGAATCCGAGATTCTTTCTGATATCTAGCTCCACACCATAGTTGTTAGCACTCTTCGCATTCTTGTAAGAGTAAATCAAGTCTGTGCCACCAGCCACCGTATAGGTCCACTCGATAGGAGAATCGAAGTGCTTGTAGAAGACTGCCAGCGAAATGAGCTCTCCACGGGATGGATACCACTCATATCGCAGGTCGAGGTTATCGACATAACAGTTCTTCAACTCAGTGTTTCCCTGCACATTGCTGGCAAGGTCGAAGTCGTAATACACCGACGACGATACTTCACGGAATTCTGGGCGGTTAATACTGCGGCCATACGACAGTCGCACCTGGTGCTGGTCGTTGATCTTATATGTTGTATTGAGAGATGGAAAAACATCATCGGTCTTGTAATGACGGCTCGATTCACTCTTCTCGTAGTCACGGGAATTGGAGATGAGTTCCATATCATTATGCTCGAAGCGGACACCGGCGTGGATGCCGAGTTTGCCAAAGGGGAGAGACAACGCCAGGTATCCTGCGCCTAAGGTGTTGTGTCCGCGGTAGTTGTTGCGCATCTGCTTTTCCTCCAGAAGATACAGCTTGTCGTAACCCATGTTTGCCTCGCTGGAGAGCAGGGTTGGGATGTCGCTGTGGCGGAAGTCGGATGGCAGGTTGTTATCTGAAACATTCCAGTTGTAGATGAAGTTGCGGGTCCGGTATTCTCGGCTGCGATACTCCCCGTAGGCACCCACTTGCAAGTCTGGCTCAAAGTTGCCAAACTTGAAGTGGTGCTTGTCATTTACACCAAGAGAGAGAATGTGTTCGTCGAGTTGAGTCCACTCGCGGGATATGTCGTTGCCGGTGCTCAGGGCATAAACGCCCGATTCAAGAGCATCGTCGATGAGGTATCTACGACGGTCAGGCAAATGGCGGTTGGCATACGCATACCCGATACTCCAGTCAAGGGCATCGCTAGTGAAGGTGTGCTTACCGGTAAGCTGACCGTTATATGTAGTTCTACTGCGGTAGTAATACTCTGCGCTTCGCTCCAGGTTCGACTGGGCGCTCACGCCATCACGCCAGGTATATCGGCTGGTAGCCAACTGGTTGAAGATGTTCTTGAGCTGATACTTGTGATTGCCGTCCTTGGAAAGGAAGGTGAAGTTGAGCATTGCTCCGAGTCTCACGTTATTATTATACTGATCGTCAATAGAGTGACGAAGATAGTTTGGCTTGTCGTTTGCCGCATCATAGATGCCATAGAGATTGTTCTCCATGTTCTCGTAGGTGCGGTATTCGTTGGTATAGTTCAGGGCGGCGAGCATGCCGAGTGTTCTTCCGCCGAGCATCCAGCGCTGGTTCAGGCTGGCTGCCAGTTTCAAGTCGCCCAAAGGCTTCTTGTTCTTGATGAGCCAATCGTTGTTGAGTCCGTTTCCCAGGAGCGAAGTAGCATAATCGCCCACCGGTTTTCCGTTGGCATCGAGCTGCGGATTCAAGGCAGCATGGATGCCCCCATTCAGGTTTCTCAAGCCATTATCGAACCCAAGGAAATCGGTTCCGGAGCCTTTTGAGTAAGAAAAGTCCTTGAAGGCAGAAGATGTATTCCAGTTTCCGCCCACGGCGATGTTGAAACTGTTTTCTGCCGGAATCTCCTTGGTGTTGACGATGATGAAACCGCCTGAGTAATCAGCGGGATATTCAGCCGTTGGCGACTTCACGATGGTAAGGTTGTCAATCTGCGAACTTGGGATGATGTCGAAGGAGAATGCCCTGGAATCAGCCTCAGAACTAGGCACTGCTCCTCCATTCACCCACACATTGTTGTAGCGCTGTGACAATCCGCGAACCATCACAAATTTATCGTCGATGAGGCTCACGCCTGGCACTCGGCGTATCACCTCACCCGCATTCGTATCCTGAGTTCTGGATATTTCCTGTGCCGAAACATTACTCACGATGACGGGACTGCTTTTGGCCACCTGTATCATTGCCGCATCCGTATTACGCCTTTCCACTGCGGTAACGGTCACCTCTTTCAGCTGCTGTTCATCAGGTTGCAGCGCGATCACCTGGTCTGCGTCCTTCGCCTGAACCCCGTCAATTTTTTGAGTCTTATATCCTACATAGTTAATATATAGTGTATATTTCTTGTCTTTATCCAATCCATCAATCTGGAAGTTTCCGTCGATGTTGGTGATAGCCTTCACGTTGGTTCCATCCACAGTGACGACTGCACCGATGAGTGTCTCTTTCGATTTATTGTCGATAACCACACCCTTAATCTGTTGCGCCCACGTTGGCATGCTAGCCGCCGAGAGCAATCCTAATACAATAATTCCCCTTTTAGCATTCATAACCTATATCGTTTGATTACGGTTGCAAAGGTACGGCAGTATTATTACATTGCGATTGCGATGAGATTGAAAGGCATTGACGAAGCTGCGACAATGGTGTTACGGTTGCAATAACTAAAGATATTTAAATATTTAACCCGATATTTGGAGATAAATAAAGGAGTCCACTTTAAAAAGTAGTTTTTGGTTCTTTTTCCTACAAAATATCATTTGATTATCAGACGGTTACGTACATACAAAGATATACTATTTATGAGAGAACGCCAAAAATATCCGTAGCCACATTGACTACATTTGAAAAATTTCATGACTTTTACCATTGTTCTTTAATACGATAACATTAAGATACAAATATATAATAATGGTTGCTGACCTGTGATGTAATAATGGAAAAACACATTTTTTTTACATTCTCAAAAAACTCCGTGAATCGTTATATTCTCGGGCAGGTGCAGCTGTGATAGAGATTTACTCGACATATTTCGATTTTTATCGTTAATAATGCATAAATATTGGAGTTTATATACGTTTTTTAATGTATTGCACCTTATCTTTGCTTATCGGAAATCATCCATAACCAAAGTAAAAGAAATAGAAAATGGCAAAGAGCAAAAAAGATTTTACATTACTTCTCATTGCGCTCTTTTGCAGTTCTTTGGCTCATGCACAAAAGCAAGTTCCTGCAGAACGGAAAGATTCCATTGACAATGGAAGTAATATAATAAAGATAGTTGGAAATCATTCCAACAAGGGTGCGGCCAACAACGCCCTTGACGTGTTGAGTGGTCAGGCTGCTGGTGTCAATGTGACATCCAACGGTCTGGATCGTATGGCTATGCTCAATAGTGTGCGAGTACGTGGTACAACCTCCATCATCGGAGGCAATGACCCTTTAGTGCTGATTGATGGTGTCACTTCTGACGTACTTACCCTATCAACCATCTATCCTGCAGACATCGAGAGTTTTCGTATATTAAAGAATGCTGCGGAGACCGCCATGTATGGTTCACGTGGAGCGTCTGGTGTTATAGAGGTGAAAACCAAGAAAGGCACAGGACGAGGATTCCAGATCTCGTATGAGGGTAATGTGGGGTTCGAGCAGATGTACAGACACCTGGAGATGCTCAATGCTGCTGAATATGTTGCAACAGCAAAGGCATTGGGTATCTATTGCAACAACGGAGGGTTCAATACCGATAACTACAAGGTGATAACACGCACGGGTATGGTGAACAATCATTACCTTGCATTCAGCGGAGGTACGCCACAGTCAAACTATCGTGCATCTTTCGGCGTAATGGACCACAACACCATCATCAAGAAGATGGACTATAACGTATTTGTAGCCAAAGTTGATGTAACCCAGAAAGCCTTCAATGACAGACTAACCGGAGAATTCGGAGTGTTCGGCACTTCATTCACGAACCATGACATCTTTGATACGCAGATGCTGTTCTATTCCGCAGCATGCCAGAATCCAACTTTCCCTGCTGGTACTGACAAGCATGGAAACTGGCTGAAAAACGAATCTGCAACGCATGTCAACCCACCGGGGATATTGCTTGAAGAGAAAAACGACTCCAAGGATTTGAACTTTGACGCACACATAAAGCTGAGCTACGATTTCAATAAGAACTGGCGTGTATCCACCTTCGGCTCTTACCTGTATGGCTCTACCGAAAACGGACAATTCTGTCCGACATGGGTATGGGCACAAGGCAACGTGTACCGTGGTGAGTTCAAGAAAGAGGAATGGCTTGGCAATGTATCTCTTGATTTCAACAAAGAGTTCGGCATACATAAGGTCTCTGCTGGAGTAAGCAGTGAATACAGAAAGCTGAGAAAAACAGCTTTCTGGGTGTATGCCAAGGGCATACCTACAAACGATTTTCATTACGACAATCTCGGTGCGACGGCAGCCCGTCCGTATGGTGGAACAGAAAGCACTTACGAAGACCAGTCTCTGGCTTCTGTAATGGGAAGCATCACTTATAATCTGCTTGACAGATATACCTTAGCAGTTAATGCACGCGGTGACGGATCGTCAATGGTTGGTGACAACAACACATGGGGATTCTTCCCATCTGTATCATTCACTTGGGACATGAAGAAGGAAAGCTTCCTTGCCAACATAAAACCGCTGTCAGTGCTAAAACTCCGCACGGGTCTGGGACAGGCCGGCAATCTTGGCGGTATCACAGCCTACACAACCATGAATACTGTAAGGCAGACAGGCATTGTTCCGATTAAGAATTCTCCGACAGTAACCCTTGGTATGGTAAGAAACAACAATCCTGACTTGAAGTGGGAAACGAAGACAACGTTTAACTTCGGTGCGGACATTGGTCTCTTTGCCAACAGGCTTATGCTTACAGCGGAGTATTACTATTCCAAGACCACCGACATGCTCTATGCCTATGAGGTTCCGGTTCCACCATTCGCATACAATACATTGCTGGCAAACATCGGTTCAATGTCAAACCGCGGATTTGAGCTGGGCTTGTCCGTGCAGCCAATAAGCAAGAAGGACATGGATCTTAACATCAATATGAATCTGTCGTTTCAAAGCAACAAACTTATCTCGCTAAGTGGTGATTACAATGGAATGAACATGTCGGCAGCGAACATCACCGCTATTGGATCATTGGATGGTGCTGGTCAAAATGGCGGCGACAACAACGTGGTCTATCAGATAGTTGGACAGCCGCTTGGCGTTTTCTACCTACCCCATTGCAAGGGACTTGTCAAGAACGAGAACGGCAGCTATTCTTATGACATAGAGGACCTTGATCATAATGGCAAGGTGGATTTGAGCGACGGAGGCGACCGATACATTGCAGGACAAGCCACACCAAAGGTGATCCTTGGCTCAAACATAAGTTTCAGATACAAGAATTACTATGTCTCCATACAGATGAATGGAGCATTCGGGCACAAGATTTTCAACGGAACAGGACTGGCTTACACAAGCATGGCTTGCTTCCCAGACTACAATGTCTTTAAGGATGCTCCAAAGAAGAACATCATAGACCAGAGAGTCTCTGACTACTGGCTTGAAAAAGGTGACTACCTGAACTTCGAGCATCTGACAATAGGCTACAATGTGCCTTTGAGGAGCAAGCTTATTCGTTCCTTGCGTGTATCATGCAACATTAGCAACATTGGAACAATCACCGGATATAAAGGTTTGACACCAATGATAAATAGCTATGTTGTCAACAGTACGATGGGTATTGACGACAAGCGCAACTATCCATTATACCGTACTTACTCATTGGGACTGAGTGTACAATTTTAAAACGAAAAGAGTATGAAGACTATTATTAAATGCATATTAGCAGCCCCGTTAATGCTTTGTTTCAGCAGCTGTCTGGATGAGCATCCCAAAGACCAGCTGGACCAGGAGGCAATCTACAACAATGCTGATAATATATACAAAAACGCAGTAGCTTCCCTGTACAACTACATAGGGAGCAATCAGGAGTCGGAAGGGCTTCAGGGAACTTGTCGGGGTATTTACGACTACAATACCTTGACCACTGACGAGGCAATGATTCCTATCCGTGGTGGAGACTGGTATGATGGCGGTTTGTGGGAGAACATGTATCAGCACAACTGGAATGCCAATGATATTAATTTATATAATGTATGGAAATATCTCTTCAAGGTAATAGTTATATCTAACCAGTCGCTTTCTATCATTGACAGCCATAAAAGTCTGCTTTCTGCAGAACAGACAAGAGATTTCACGGCAGAGGTAAGAGCTGTACGAGCCTTGTTCTACTATTATGCGATGGATATGTTCGGGCGTGTTCCTATCGTGACATCATACGACGTGAAATTGGAGCAGGTAACGCAAAGCAAAAGAAGTGAGGTATTCAAGTTTATTGTTGACGAGTTGCAGGATGTTGCCCCACAGCTCGCCGATGAGCATTCCAACAAGGAGGGGAACTATTACGGACGTGTGACACGCCCGGTCGCAAACTTCCTGCTTGCAAAGCTTGCCTTGAATGCGGAAATATATACGGATGATAACTGGACCGACGGCAAGCGTCAGGACGGGAAAAGCATTTACTTCAATGTGCATGGCGAGAAAAAGAACGCTTGGGAAACCTGCATCTGGTATTGCGAGCAACTGCGGCAAGAAGGCTATGAGTTGGAGAGCGACTACGCATCGAACTTTGCGGTTCATAATGAAAATTCCAAGGAGAACATCTTCACAATCCCTCTGGACAAGAACTTATATTTGAACGAATACCACTATCTTTACCGCTCACGCCACTACAAACATGGTGGAGCTTATGGTGGTTCTTCCGAAAACGGCACATGTGCAACTATTTCAACCGTCAAGGCTTTCGGTTACGGAACTGATCATGTTGACAATAGATTCAAGATAAACTTCTATGCAGATACCGTGCTTGTTGACGGAAAGAAGATATATCTAGACAACGGAAAGCCTTTGGTGTATATGCCACTGGAATTGAAGCTGAATCTAAGTGACAGTCCGTATAAACAAACGGCAGGTGCCCGTGTAGGCAAATACGAGGTTGACCGAACCGCCTATTCGGACGGACGGCAGGTTGACAACGATATCGTCCTTTTTAGATATGGTGACGCGCTGTTGATGGAAGCCGAGGCGAAAGTTCGCAATGACGAGGATGGTTCAATAGAGCTGAACGCTATAAGAGACCGAGTAGGAATGCCTCATGTGGAAGCCAATTTGGACAACATTCTAAAGGAGCGTCTGCTGGAATTGGTTTGGGAAGGTTGGAGACGTCAAGATCTCATCCGTTTTGGCGAATATACCAAGGCATACGATCAAAGAACTCCTTTAGAAAAGGAGGCTACCGGATTTACGACGGTTTTCCCCATACCACAAAGATGCCTGGATTTAAACAAGAAATTAAAACAGAATACAAGTTATTAATATAGTTGCCATAAGCTTTGCATTCACATGAAATCAATTTAAGGTAACAAGAATTCAGGATCAGGGGGCAGACAAATTATAATAGCTCATTATATTTAGCCTGTCCTGCCAAGACTGCCAAGGGCGAGCGCACATCACATTGCACGGAAAGTTGCAACTTCTGATGTTTCTGAGTTGCGTGAGCCTTTGCGCAGCCTTGGTTTTAACTAATATTTTAAATAACTTGGGAATTTCAGACGTACATTCCTTGGTTTATGCGGGAATAAATTATATATTTTTCTCATATTAATGTTTTTTAACTCTAAAAAAACATAATTTACTCCTAAAAAATGTAATTTTGCAATTAAATAAGTCTAAGTACACTACAATCTGATATGTACTCAGAATGCACTAACTTTGGCGATTATAAAACACGAGGAAATAGGAATAAATCCAAAAGAATCGAATAATATTAACATTTTAACAAAACAACAACATCAGCGTATGCAAAAAGAAGCAAAAAAGCAGCTTGGCATCATAGGTGCAACAATCCTCTTGCCAATATCATCTCTAGCTGCCAACAACAATTATGTTGAAGCAACGTGCGTTGCTGGTTCTTTGATGCCCAAGACAGAAAGCGTAGTTTATTCTACCCAACAAGTCAAGCATCAGCAGATTAGCGGAAAGGTCTTTGATGAGTCCGGCGAACCTGTAATAGGAGCTACAATCGCATTGAAGAACAATCCTAAGAAAAGTACGGTGACCGATGTAGAAGGTAATTTCACCCTCAATGTGAATTCTTCAAATGGTTCTATCATGGTTTCGTACATCGGTTTTCAAACTCAGGAAGTAAAGTTCAGCGGCAACAAAGTACTTGACATTCATCTCAAAGAAGATTCTCAAACACTGGGTGATGTGGTAGTTACAGCATTTGGAGCAACCCAGAAGAAGGAAACGGTAGTGGGATCTGTACAGCAAGTAAAACCAGAAGCACTGCGCGTACCTTCGGCAAGTATTTCTTCTTCATTTGCAGGACGCTTATCAGGTGTTATTGCCACCCAGAGTAGCGGTCAGCCAGGAGCCAACGGTTCCGACTTTTATATTCGCGGAATTGCTACTATCAGCGGTGCCAAATCTCCTCTTATCGTAATGGATGGCATGGAGATATCACAAGACGACCTCAACCATCTTGACCCTGATGTCATTGAGAGCTTTTCTATTCTCAAAGACGCATCAGCTACAGCGATGTACGGTTCTCGTGGTGCCAATGGCGTACTTATCATCACGACCAAGAGCGGACAAGATCTTGACAAGCCAAAGATTTCGTTCCGAGTAGAAGCCAATGTCACCATGCCAACATCCAAGCCAAAGTTTGTAAATGGTGCCCGCTTTATGGAATTATTCAATGAAGCTGTACGAAATGAAGGTACAGGCAACACACTCTATACCGATGAACAGATAGCTAATACCCGCAATCACGTAAATAACGAGATTTTCCCTGATGTCAACTGGTATAAAGAGATGTTCAAGACAGCCTCTTACAACCAGAAAGCCAATATGAACGTGCGTGGTGGTACAAGCAAGATCGTGTACTTCATGAATCTTAACGTAAGCCATGAAACGGGTATGTTGCGCAATCGCAGTAAGGAATACTATTCTTACAACAACAACATCGACTATATGCGATATGCGTTCCAGAACAACATCGACTTCAACATGTCGAAGTCGTCGAAGATCTCGCTCCACCTCTATGCCGGACTTGACAACATGCATGTTCCTCTCGCCGGCAATAACAACATAGCCGGTTCACTCAACGACCTTTACTCGCAGATGATGAATGCCAATCCAGTACTGTTCCCTATACAATACAACAATCAGGGCGACGAGTGGATCCACTGGGGCTACCGCCAGTTGGCTAATGGAGGTAATTCGAATCCAATGGCACGCCTGGTAAGCGGATATCAGGATTCATTTGCGAGCACCATCACGGCAAATCTCAACTTTGACCAGAAACTCGACTTCATCACCAAAGGACTCGGCTTCCACTTAATGTTCTCTTTCAAGAACTGGTCTAAAAGTACGACATTCCGCTCACTCAACTACAATCACTATGAGCTGAAAGACTACCAGCTCAATGAGGATGGAACATATTCGTATGAGCAGACACCTAAAGGTGATCCAAGAAAACCAGTTCTCAGCAATTCAGGCCAGAACAATGGCGACCGCCGTTACTATGCTCAAGCATACTTCGATTACAACCGCTCATTTGGCGACCATAACGTGACGGGCATGCTCTTATGGAATATCAACCAATATAGTTCCAACATGTACTCTACCAGTGTACTTGCATCCCTGCCACAGCGCAAGATAGGTTTTGCGGCACGCGCTACCTACGACTACAAGCATCGCTATCTCATAGAGTTCAATGCCGGCTACAATGGTTCAGAACAATTTGCCAAGGGTCACCAGTGGGGATTCTTCCCATCTGTAGGTTTGGGATACAATATCAGCGAAGAAAAGTTCTGGGAGCCTATAAAAAATGTAGTCTCAAATTTCAAAATACGCGGAACCTATGGTCTCGTGGGTAATGACCAGTATGGCTATGAACGCTTCATTTACCGTGAAGACGTTTCGCTTACCGGCAATGGTGGATTCACAACAGGTCTTCCTGGCAATTATGTATCCTATTCAGGACCAGGATGGGGCCGTCTGCGCAATGAGAATGTTTCTTGGGAGGTAGGTCATAAACTTGACCTTGGTTTCGACATGCAGCTCTTCAATGACCTTAACATCACATTCGACTGGTTCAGAGAGCGTCGTTCCAACATCTTCCAGCAGAAACTCTCTATTCCTAATTATCTAGGAACAGCCAACACAAGGATTTATGGAAACCTTGCTGAGGTAATCAACCGTGGATT
The DNA here is from genome assembly GCA_900557255.1 of uncultured Prevotella sp. The sequence goes on along the minus strand of USSA01000032.1, from coordinate 903 downwards.
TGACGTGGCAGTAAACTATAGCAAACGCATTAACCGCGACCTGTCTATCCAATTCCAGGGTACATTTACCTACAACAACAATGAGATTTCTGTATATGACGAAGCTCCAGGCACACGCTCAGCCATGAAACGACAGGGCAAGAACGTCAATACCGTTTGGGGATATGTTGCAGATGGTCTCTATATCGACAAGGCAGACATCGCCAACAGTCCAACCTCTACGCTTGGCAACATCGCCATCGCTCCTGGAGACATCAAGTATGTTGACCAGCCAGACCGCGATGGCAAGTACGATGGCCGCATCACATCCGACGACCAGGTGCCACTGGGCGTAAGCGTACCGAAGATTATCTACGGTTTCGGACCATCAGTAGGTTACAAGAACTGGGACTTCTCCGTATTCTTCCAGGGACGTGGAAATGTTGCACTCATGCTTAGCGACATCCAGCCATTTGGTTCATCCTATCGCCGTGGCGTACTGGAGTTCATCGACGAAGACCACTGGAGCCCGGACAATCAGAATCCGAATGCGAAGTATCCACGCCTCACGGACAACTACAACAACCACAACACAGCCTGGTCAAGCTATTGGCTGCGCAATGGACGCTTCCTTAAGCTGAAGAATGCTGAGATAGGATACTCTCTGAAGAATATGAGATTCTATGTAAATGGAACCAACCTGCTCACATTCTCTCCATTCAAGCAATGGGATCCGGAAATGGGCGGTGGCAATTATACAACCAAATATCCTACACAGATGACTATCAACGTAGGTGTTCAACTTACATTAAATTAATATAAAGATGAAAATTACAAATAAAACTATAGCAGGCTGCATTCTTGCAGTTGGGCTCACGATGACCTCGTGTGATTATCTCAATGTAATACCCGCTGAGACAACAA
>USSA01000031.1 GCA_900557255.1 uncultured Prevotella sp. | reverse complement strand
CATTTCTTAATATAAGTTATTGATTTACAGACGATTAAATATTAATTTAACGCAGTATTGCTCATCCCTATTGAAACATAAAACATTTGGGGGATTTGGAACATTTCAAGCAAAAACATTTGGGGGATTTGGAACTTATATATATCTTTGCGCTCAAAATCAGCAAGTTATGAGAAAAAGAATATTTAAAAGAAAAGTATACGACAAAATGCTCGAATGGAAGCGAGAGAGAAATGGTAGCACAGCTCTCTTGCTCAAAGGAGCACACCGGGTAGGAAAGTCAACGGCAGCCAAAGCTTTCGCAGAAAATGAATACAAAAGCTATATCCTTATAGATTTCGTACAAGCATCTAAGGAAGTGAAACTGCTGTTTGACAACCTCATGGAGTTGAACTACATATTTTTACGCCTCCAATCAATCTACCAAGTAATCTTGGAGCCACGCAAATCAGCCATCATTTTCGATGAAGTACAAATGTGCCCACAAGCTCGGTAAGCCATCATCTACCCGATAAGCTGATTTCTTAGAAACATTTGGATAATACGATTTTAAACCATATTTTTGCAGTAACAAATCCCACCTTAGTACGCCTCTCAACGATGCGTACTAAGGTGGGACTTTGCTTTTTTATTTGGGTATATGAGCTACGACAAGCAACCTATATATATATGAACAATTAGTCTTACTACAAAATAGGGGATTGATAATTAAAAATGTTGCAACGGCTAAACTATAACTTCGCAATATCAGCAATACTTCCGTTTTGCAAATTATCTCCGATACATGCAACAAGACCTGCAGAAGCTGGTCAATACATACGAGCAAGCTATCAGCATAGACAAAATATTTTCCAACACTTTATTCAAAATGCAAGTACGAAACTACACAAAATCCTTTGCGGACTACAGCAGTAAAGCTGTTAATCTAAGGCAGAGTCCCCCAAATGATTATGACCTTAACGCTGCCATAAACGCTTAATATTGCTCCTGTAACATTTTACTTCTTGCCATTAAGCATGCACCTATTAATCCTGCACAGTCTTTCAGAGTAGATGTTTCTATCTTGGAATCTTCGTTCACCATATTGAGAGAGAATTTCTTGATTCCCATACATATTGGTTGTGTTATGTAGTCACCAGTAACCGATAGGTCTCCTCCTATAACCAACATCTCAGGATTGAATATATTGATGACACCAGCAAGGGTTGTACCCAATTCTACTGCCATCATTTGTAACGTCTCAATGCTCATCACATCTTCTTTCTTGATAGCTTCGAGAATATCGTGGAGTGTTAGACTTTGGTGTTGATTCAACACTTTGTCAGAGAGGACAGATATGCCACCATTCTGTATCTTCTGATTCATCTTACGTTGTAGTGCAGAACCAGAAGTCTCAGTTTCCAAGCATCCAGTCTTTCCACAATGACAAATTATGCCATTATTGTATATATGCATATGTCCAATTTCCCCAGAAAATCCCGACTTGCCAAAATATAATTTGCCGTTGATGATAATACCGATACCAATTCCCCAACTCACATTAACAAAAATGACATTCTTAACACCCTTACAGACGCCTCTGAGGTATTCTCCGTAGGTCATGCACCGAGTGTCGTTGTCAATGCATACTGGTATGTTCAGGCTCTGAGAGAGCATATCAGCCAATGGTTTTTCTATACAAGTGAAATAATTGTATGCGCAACCAATTTCTGGGTTAACTCTGCCGCCAATGCTCATGCATGCATTCTGTATATTTTCTTTTTTGAAGCCTTCTTTCTCTATGAAAGTGTTGATTATTGCTATGAGACTTTCAAAGCAATCTGGGGTATTTTCATATACAAAGTCTATTCTCTCTAGCTGAGTTACCATATTACCACAAAAATCACAAATTCCTAAAGTAAGGTAATCTTTTCCTGTATCTATTCCAAGAAAATAGCCCGAAGTGGCAATTAAATCATACTCTTTAGGAGCCCTCTTTGAATAGTGGGCTCTTTTTCCTGTTTCCTGTACCAGACCGATTTCTATAAGTTCGTTCAGGGTCTTAGTCGTATATGGGATACTGACTCCTAAACTTTTGGAAAGTTCGGCAATAGTTTGTCCTCCACGCTCTATAAGCAGCCTCATTAAAGCCGACTTTGAAGCGGACCATTTTGTGTTATTGACTATATCTTTTAACATACTACATTTTATTATTAACTACAATTACCTTGCAAAGGTAAATAAATAAATTTATTTTTTTAATTAAGGATACGTTAATTAATCTAAATGCGTAAAATAACAAGTATTTTGTATTTAACTCCTCGCCATCAGAGATGTCATGGTATCAATACTGTTAGATAACAAAGAATTAATTAATTCTATCGCATAATATAATAAGGTATAATAGGCAAAATATGGCTCACAAATAAATTAAACTAAATTATTTAATCACTTTAATGAAAAAAGTTTCATAATAATTTGGAGGTTAATAAAATTAGTTATATATTTGCACCGAAATTAATAAACAATCTAATAATGATAAAATGAAGAGTAGAAAGTTTTATCCTTGGTTAGTTGTAGCACTCCTTTGGGTTGTAGCTCTTCTCAACTATATGGATCGTCAGATGCTATCCACCATGCAGGCTGCAATGAAGCTTGATATCGTGGAACTGCAGCAGGCTGAAGCCTTTGGCGCTTTGATGGCAGTCTTCCTTTGGATCTATGGTATTGTGAGTCCATTTGCCGGAATCGTGGCTGATAGAATCAGTCGAAAGAAATTAGTAGTAGGCAGTCTCTTCGTATGGTCTCTGGTGACCTACCTGATGGGATATGCTTCTAGTTTCCATCAACTTTACATGTTGAGAGCGATGATGGGTATTAGTGAGGCTCTTTACATCCCTTCTGCCTTATCCCTTATTGCCGACTGGCATGAAGGAAAGTCAAGATCTCTGGCTATCGGTGTTCACATGACCGGTTTGTATGTCGGTCAGGCTATCGGAGGATTTGGTGCTACCGTAGCAGCAGCCTTCTCCTGGCACACCACATTCCACTGGTTTGGCATTCTCGGAATTGCTTATTCTGTCGTGTTGCTTCTGTTGTTGCACGATAAAAACAAGGATACAGCAAATACGACTGAAGTTCAGCAGGGAAAGTCCACAAAGGGCGGATTATTACAAGGCTTATCTGCTGTATTTTCTACTTGGACATTTTGGGTTATCCTCTTCTATTTCGCAGTTCCTTCTCTCCCTGGTTGGGCAACCAAGAACTGGCTTCCGACTTTGTTTGCAGAGAACTTGAATGTACCTATGTCAGAGGCTGGTCCGCTGTCAACCATCACCATCGCAATCTCCTCTTTGTTTGGAGTCCTCTTCGGAGGTGTGCTTTCAGACAAGTGGGTTCGCAAGAATATCCGCGGTCGTGTTTATACTAGTGCTATCGGATTAGGTATGACGATTCCAGCCCTATTCCTCTTGGGCTTCGGTCACAATGTGGTAGCAGTTGTGGTAGCCGGTTTACTCTTCGGCGTCGGGTATGGCATGTTTGATGCCAATAATATGCCTATTCTCTGCCAGATTATTTCGGCGAAATACAGGGCTACTGCCTATGGTATCATGAACATGGTTGGCGTGTTTGCTGGAGCAATGGTTACTCAGGTAATGGGTAAATTCTCAGATGGCGGTAATCTGGGGCTGGCTTTTGCCGTATTGGGTGTAGTGGTTATCGCAGCACTGACGATTCAGTTGGCTTGCTTGAAACCAAAGACAGATGACTTGGAATAAAAAAACGATAAAATTTTAACTAACTTACATTAATATATATAATTATGGAAAAGATCATTGGACTTATTGATGCACCGTTTACTCCTTTTTATACTAACGGTGATGTGAACTTAGAACCTATCGAGGCTTATGCCAAGATGCTTCAGAAGAACGGTCTGAAGGGTGTATTTATCAATGGTTCATCAGGCGAGGGCTATATGTTGACCACCGAGGAGAGAATGCTCCTTGCTGAGAGATGGGTAGCCGTAGCTCCAAAGGACTTCAAAATTATCGTCCATGTAGGCAGCTGTTGCCTCCGTGAAAGCCGTCGTTTGGCAGAGCACGCACAGAAGTTAGGTGTTTGGGGTATCGGTTCAATGGCTCCTCCATTCCCGCACATCGGCCGTATCGAAGAACTTGTAAAGTATTGCGAGGAGATAGCTTCTGCCGCACCAGAACTTCCTTTCTACTACTACCATATACCTGCATTCAATGGTGCTTATTTGCCAATGCTCGATTTATTAAAGGCTGTAGATGGACGAATTCCTAATTTTGCTGGTATTAAATATACCTTCGAGAGTTTGTATGAATATAACCAGTGTCGTCTTTACAAGAATGGCAAGTACGACATGCTCCATGGCCAGGACGAGACCATTCTCCCTAGTCTGGCTCAGGGTGGTGCACAGGGTGGTATCGGTGGTACGACCAACTACAATGGTAAAGAGTTGGTTGGCATCATTGAGGCTTGGAAGAACGGCGACATCGAAACTGCACGTGAGAAGCAGAACTTTGCTCAGGAGGTTATCAACGTTATCTGCCACTACCGTGGTAACATCGTAGGCGGTAAGCGTATCATGAAGCTGATGGGCTTCGATTTGGGTCCAAATCGTACTCCATTCCGCAACATGACCGATGAGGAAGAGCAGGCTATGAAGAAAGAGTTGGAAGCTATCCACTTCTTTGAACGTTGCAATCAGTTTTAAATAGTATCAGCAAAAATCAATAATAATGAATATCAAGGAATATATCAAACAATGGGCAGAATCCTATAAAACAGATCTTATAGAGAATATCATGCCGTTCTGGATGGAACATGGTCTTGACCGCAAGCATGGCGGTGTCTACACTTGTGTTAACCGTGACGGATCTTTGATTGATACCACTAAAAGTGTGTGGTTCCAGGGACGCTTCGCCTTCATCTGTGCCTACGCTTACAACAACGTGGAGCACAATCAAGAATGGCTCAACGCTGCAAAATCCACCCTCGATTTTATTGAGCGTCACTGTTTCGACACTGATGGTCACATGTTCTTCTCTGTAACAGAAGACGGCACGCCGCTACGCAAGCGTCGTTACGTGTTCAGCGAGACGTTTGCAACCATCGCCATGTCCGAATATGCGCTCGCTACAGGTGACAAGACATATGCAGAAAAAGCTCTTAATCTGTTTAAGGACACACAGCGTTTTCTTGAGACACCGGGGTTTCTAACCCCAAAATATGAGCCAGCAGTTGATTTGCAAGGACACAGCATTGTAATGATTCTCATCAATGTAGGTTCACGTTTGCTCAAAGTTATCGAAGATTCTAACATCAACCGTCAGATTGATGAATCGATAGCCAAGTTGCGCAAGTATTTCATGCACCCGGAATTTAAGGCGCTGCTCGAGTCGGTAGGTCCAAATGGCGAGTTTGTAGACACTTGCATGGGGCGCACCATCAATCCCGGTCACTGCATCGAAACCTCATGGTTCCTCATGGACGTAGCTAAGAACCGTGAATGGGATAAGGACATTCTGGACACTGCTCTCACCATTTTCGACTGGTCATGGGACTGGGGGTGGGACAAGCAGTATGGTGGTATTATCAACTTCCGTGACTGCCGCAACCTGCCATCACAAGACTATTCGCAGGATATGAAATTCTGGTGGCCACAGACCGAAACTATCATTGCTTGTCTCTATAGCTTCCTGGCCACAGGCGACGAGAAATATCTCTATCGTCATGAGCGCATCAGCGAGTGGACTTATGCCCACTTCCCTGATAATGAGTTTGGCGAATGGTATGGCTATCTGCACAGAGATGGCACCGTAGCACAACCTGCCAAAGGAAATCTCTTCAAGGGACCTTTTCACATTCCGAGAATGATGATAAAGGCATACACGTTGTGCCAAGAGATATTAAATAGTAATTTGTAAACTATAAATGATATGATAATATGTAAGAAAAACTTTTCTGTCTTTATGCTGTTAAGTGTGTTGGGCATCAGTTTCCCAATGACACTCTTTGGTCAATCAGTCACAGTTTTTTCTAATGCAAAAGGACAATATCGAATACCTTCCATCGTGGAATGTAAATCCGGCAAGTATATTGCTTTCACAGATCATCGCTACCAAAACCAGGATATTGGTGGTGGCAGACATCTGGATATAGTAATGAAAGAAAGTAAGGATTGCGGACGGAACTGGACTAGTACAGAGAAGATAGTGGCTAAAGGCGGGAATGGAATCCCAACAAGTTTTGACTGTGCCCATGGAGATGCCGCAACAGTGGTGGACAGAAAGTCGGGTAGAATTCTCATGATGTGTGCCTCAGGAGGTATAAGTTACTGGGAAAGTAATCGCAAGAAACCTCTCATGATGGGCAGATATTATAGTGATGATGAAGGAAAGACTTGGAAAGGAACTGATGTAACAAAGGAAATATATGACTTGATGCCAGATGTTCAGCAAGCATTCTTCGCAAGTGGAAGAATCTGCCAAAGCCGTTTGATTAAGGTTGGTAAATACTATCGTATCTATGCCGTCTTAGCAACACGTGGGGGTAATCGTGTTCTATATAGTGATAATTTCGGCGAAACTTGGCTTTTGTTGGGTAACAATGTTGCTGATTCGGCCCCTAAGGGCGATGAGGCAAAGATTGAGGAGTTGCCTGATGGGAATGTCTTGCTAAGTAGTCGTATTGCTAGCGGTCGCCTTTTCAACATTTACAAGTATGAAAACCCGAAAAAGGCAACTGGCATATGGGGAAATACTGTGCTATCCCATAAAGAAAACAATGGAGTAGCAGGCAGCAGTAATGCTTGCAATGGAGAAATACTGTTGGCTGATGCCCATAAAAATGGCAAGAAGGTAAAACTTCTTCTGCAGAGTATCCCATTAGGCCCTCAGCGTTCTCATGTAGGCATTTTCTATAAAGTGTTGGAGTCTCCAAAAGATTATGTCTCACCAGAAGTTATAGCAAAAGACTGGGAGGGATCTTACCAAGTGAGTGACACATCATCTGCCTATTCTACCATGGTTCAATCGAAGGATGGCAGTATTCTTTTCCTCATGGAGGAAAATGCTTTCCGACATCCTGAAACAGAGTCAGATGATTACTATGATATTCGTTTTGTAAAGTTGAGTATACAACAGATTACAAATAATCAGTATAAATAACAATAAGAATTATCTTTTTATATTACCATAAAAACCTCTAATATGAGATCAGATTTAAAACAATTAGCAATGGCAGTATCCCTGGGATGCTTGGGGGCAACTCCAACATTGGCAGGTACAAGTGGCATTACTGTTAATGCCACACAGCAATCGGCCTCTTGCACAGGTGTAGTTGTTGATGAAATTGGGGAAACCGTAATCGGTGCCTCCGTTATCATCAAGGGTACAAGTAACGGAACTGTAACCGACCTGGATGGTAAATTTTCCTTGCCGGGAGTGAAGAATGGTGACATCATTGTGATATCCTACATTGGTTACGATACTCAGGAAATCAAGTATGACGGCCAGCCGCTTCAAGTAAAACTTAGTGAAAGCAAGCAAACCTTGGCAGAGGTGGTTGTAACAGGTTATGGTGGTCAGCAAAAGCGTGGTACTTTGACTACGGCTATCGCCAAGATGGACAATCGCGTTTTAGAGACGGCAGCTGTGAGTAATGCGGGTTCAGCCTTGCAAGGTAGCGTGACTGGTCTTCGTGTCACCCAAACTACAGGTCAGCCAGGTTCTGAACCGACTATCACCCTTCGTGGTGGTGCCAGCATCAATGGTGGTTCAGATGGTGCCTTGATTGTTGTTGACGGCATCATTCGTGAAAGTTTGGGAGATATCAATCCTGCTGATATTGAATCAATTCAAGTGTTAAAGGATGCCGCATCTACAGCTATCTATGGTGCCCGTGCCAATGGCGGTGTAATTCTCGTACAGACGAAAAGTGGCAAGCAAGGTAAGGCTACTGTTAACTACAAGGGTAAGCTCGGTATGAACTTTGCGCGTTTGGGCTATGACATGTTAGATGCTCATGATTACATCTACTATAATCGCTTGGGGTATCAGCGGTATGCTAATGTTTCTGGTGCCAACAAATTGGAAAACCAAACAGGTTATGGTACCAATTCTAATCTTTGTGATGTCAAGTTTCTTGATGACACCAACAAAAATTTGCTGTCAAAGGGTTGGTTACAGATGAAAGACCCTGTGACAGGCAAGGACCTCATCTATAAAGATTACAATGGTGAACTTGACGATGCTTCCTTCCGTGATGTATCCCTCACTCAAGACCATTATGTTAGTGTGGCTGGTGGTTCAGATAAAGGAACTTTCTTCACATCTTTAGGCTATTATGATGAGGATGGTATGGTTTGTGGAACAGGTTACCAGCGTTTCAATGGTAGCGTGAATGCCAGTTATAAAGTGTTGCCTATTTTGAATGTGAAGGCAGGTGCCACTTATAGTTGGGCAAAGAAACCAGAACTTTGGATTGGAGAATATGAGTTTTTCTATCGCACACGTTCACAGCGCCCTACTTGGAATCCATATTTGGAGGATGGATCTCCTGCACCAGGTTGGAGTACCAGTGATGGTAATCCAGATTACTATCGTTCTCGTTTGACACGTGAGAACTGTACACGCAAATCAACTTATAACTTGGGTTGGGATTTGGATATCATTCCTAAGAAACTCACTTGGAGTGCGAATGCATCACTCTATCATTATGACTATCAAAATGAAAAGTTTGATAAGAGTTTTCAGCCGCAAACTTCAAATGTCCCTAACAACGTGAGAACGGCAGTGGCAGAAATTTCTAGATTTTCGAATGTGCAGATAAATACTACACTCAATTATAAAGATACTTTTGCTGAAAATCATAATGTGGATGCCATGATTGGTGGTGAGTATTTCGATCACAATACTTTTGATTTCTCTGCAGAGACTCAGAATTCGCCTACAGATGACATTCCTACATTGAACGCAGGTGCCACAAGAAGTAAAACTTACAGTTACAAGTCTCGTTATCGTATTGAGTCCTTGTTCGGTCGCATCAATTATGATTATCAACAGAAATACCTGCTGTCTTTTACGGCACGTTATGACGGTATCTCAAAGTTGAAGGATAATCGATGGGGTTTCTTCCCTGGAGTAAGTGCAGGTTGGAATGTAACTCAGGAGGAATGGTGGAAAAACTCTAAGATTTCCAATATCATCACCAATATCAAACCTCGTATCAGTTATGGTGTGAATGGTAACGTGAATGGCATTGATGATTTTGCCATCTATGGTGTATATAAGCAGATAGAGGATAAAACCTATAATGGGCAGACTGCCTATTACAACTCTACATTGCTGAATACAGGTTTGAGATGGGAGCAGAGTCGTTCTCTTGAAATCGGCCTTGACTTGGGGTTCTTGAACAATCGCTTGGCTTTTATTCTCGATTATTATAACCGCACCACAGATGATTTGTTGACCAACCTCAACTTGCCTGCATATACTGGTTTTATGTCGATGAAGACTAATCTCGGTAAGTTGCGCAATACTGGATTTGAGATGGAAATAAGAGCTAATATTCTCAATAATCCTAAGGGATTCAGGTGGGATATCAGTGCCAATTTAACTTCTGTAGCCAATAAGATTTTGCAGTTGCCTAACAGTGATAAGCCAAACAATCAACTTGATGGCTACGAAGTGGCAAATGGCACAAAGAAAGATGCTAATGGCAAGCAGGTAACCAAATGGATAGGAGGTTACGCAGAAGGTGGTAAGTTGGGTGACATCGTTGGTTATAAGCAGCAACATATTTTCAAGGATTGGGATGATGTAAAAGCTCATGCCAACATGCGTATCGATGAGGTTGCAAAATTGTATGGTCCTGGTCTTGCTAATGAAATCAATCCAGCCACAGGTAAGACATATGCAACAAGTGCAGGATGGAAACCTATCGAACCAGGAGATGTATGCTGGGAGGATGTAAACCAGGATGGTACAATCAACTCTTTGGACAAGAGTGTATTGGGTAATATTTTCCCAAATGTTACAGGTGGTTTCTCTACCACGCTTGCCTATAAGAACGTATCTCTCTATGCACGTTTCGATTATGCTCTTGGACATACGATCTATAATCATCTGAAAGCTCGTTCTATGGGTCAGTATCAGGGACAGTTTAACAACATTACTTTAGTAAAGGATATGTGGAGCGAAGATAATCCAAACTCAGACTATCCTGCCTATTCATACGCAGATCAGTTGAACAAGAAAAATCTGAGTCGTGAGAGTGATGGCACTGATATTGATGGCCATAGTTCAAGAATGTATGAAAAGGGAGATTACCTTGCACTGCGAGAGATAACCCTTAACTGGAACATTCCAACTAAGTGGCTTACTCATATCGGCATCAGCAAAGCTTCAGCTTATATCACAGGACAGAATCTCTTCTATATCACTGGATATGACGGAGCTTCTCCTGAGCCAAAACTCGATAGCTATTATAAAGGTGTAGACGTGGGGCGTTATCCAACTCCTCTCACCCTTCTTTTCGGACTTAATGTAACATTCTAAACCGTCTTTAACATGAAGATTAAAAATATATTTATTACAGCCCTTGCAGCCTTGTCTTTGACAAGCTGCATGGACTTGGAGCCAGTAAGTAGCATCAGCGATAGCAAGTACTGGAAGGATCAGGCTCAATTTGCAGCCTTCAATGTAGGTTTGCAAGGCTTGTTCAGGGAAAAAAGTTTCCAATTCTATGAATGGGGAGAATTGCGTACAAACCTCTATGCCGGTACACCATTCTCAGGTGAGGCTGTACATTACAATAACTTATTCAATAATACGCTCAATGCCACAACCCCAGAAGTTACTGATTTCGGTGGGGTTTATACCATCATCAACCAGATAAACCTTATGATTTCACACACAGAAAATACAGATGTGTTGAACGAGGCGCAAAAAAAAACATATCTTGGTGCGGCATATGGTATGCGAGCTTATCTATATTTCCATCTGCTCAGAACATATGGTAAAGCGGTGCTTTGGCTCGATTACACAACAGGAAACAAGGTAGACATCGGCAATATGGGTAAGGCAGAGGCTTCTGCACAGGAGGTGATGGAACAAATCAAAAAGGACATCAAGGCTTCTGAGGATGCGTATGGTGCAGACATGAGTTTTACCAATGGCAGAGTCTACTGGTCTCATCCAGCTACAGAGGTACTGAAGGGTGAGGTATATCTGTGGAGCGGTAAGCAGATGAATGGTGGTAAGAGTGATTATACAATAGCCAAGACTGCTTTAGAAAGCTTAAAAACGGCAGATGTAGCCTTGGAGAAAAATTATCGTCAGGTATTCGCTTTTGATAATAAAGAGAATAAAGAAATCATCTTTGCTATTCATAATGGAAGAGATGAGTATAATATGTTTAATGATGCTTTGCGTTACAATCTTGTGATGAATCAGATGATGATGGAAAACTATTATCTTTCTGATGGTACCCAAATGAGCAAGAGTGAGATGAGTGACATGAGTGGTGCAGTATATATTCCACTCAACACCAAGCTATATAAGGACTTGTTCCGTGAAGGAGATACTCGCCGACAGTATAGCTTGAAGGATTGTTATACAAAAAATGCTGATGGTAGTTTGCAGTATGTGGGAGTGGTTCAGTATAAATTCATAGGCGTATCTCTTCCTGGCAATTCTTATCGTAGTTTTCTTGAAGATTATCCTATCTATCGGTACGCAGATGCACTTTTGTTATTGGCAGAGACAAAGATTCTGTTAAACGAAGATCCTTCAGCCGAAATCAATGCAGTTCGTGAAAGAGCATACGGCAAGGAATATTTTGCAGAACATAAAGATCAGCTGGCTTATCCAAATGATACCGATAACTCTTTTTATGCAAACAACCCGTTTGTGGGTAGTGATGCCAATCCTATTGAGGCTGTCTTGAAAGAACGTTGCCGTGAGTTCTTACTCGAGGGAAAACGTTGGTATGACCTTCGCTTGATGGGTGCTGAATATTGTACTAAGTATACTTCAGCCAACGCCAAACGATTGTTGTGGCCTATTGATCAAAATTCTTTGGGTGAGAATAGTCTTTTGAAACAGACAGAGGGATATAATAATTAAATTAGGTGGCACATATAGTTAATTTCATCTTAAAATGAAGTGTATTACGTCGTTTTTAGTTTTATCTATAGCGGTAATTATAAATAGTTGTAGTATGATGAAATCAAATATTGAAACACAATTCTCAAATATAAAACTCATATCTGGCTTCCCCTCAGGGGAGGCCGGGTATGACCTAGGAGTCTCGGCCTGCTACGCTGGCTTCATTGGCGATTACCTCATTGTCGCAGGCGGCTGTAATTTTCCGGAGCCTGGTAAGAAAAAGTACTATTCAGGTATCTATGCCGCAAAGATAGCGGAAAATGTAGATTCTCTTAATTGGAAAATGATTGGTAATTTACCTGAACCGGCAGCCTATGGTGGAGTAGTAACTTTAGACGACAGTTTGATATTTATTGGTGGGTGCAATTCTGAACACAGTTTGCGAACCGTATTAAGTATCCAACTGGATAAGAAAGCAGATAAACCAATAATGCATTTTTTGCCAGTTTTACCATGTACAGTGGACAATAGTGGTGTGACAGTCATGGGAAATCAACTCTTTGTCGTTGGTGGTAATCAGGATGGACATCCGTCAAGTTCCTTACTCAGACTGGATATGGTAAAGAATAATAAGTGGATATATGAAAAACAAATGCCAGGTTATCCTAGAGTACAGCCCGTATGTGCTGCCAACAATGGTACTATCTATGTTTGGGGAGGTTTTTATGAAAATAGTGATTCTAGCGTTGTGTTCACATCTGGTTTGAGTTATAATCTCTTTGCAAAAAGATGGACATCGCTGACATCACCTAAAAACTTGCAGGGTAAGGAACTAACCTTGACTGGTGCTACGGCTATGATTGTGAATTCTTCTCCAAATACTTCCAAAGTGATCTGTGCTGGTGGGGTCAATCAAGAAATCTTCTTGGATGCCATTAGTGGAAAATATTCTCTTGTAGCAAAGGAGAATTATCTTAAGAAAGATATCTCGTGGTATCGTTTTAACGATTGCCTTTTGGCTTATGATTTGAACACAGAACAGTGGAATACTCCTGTAGCAGAAAGTCATTTGTTGGCACGGGCTGGTGCACAAGTAGCCTTACATGATAAAACTTTATATTATGTAGGAGGTGAATTAAAACCTGGACTTCGGTCTGCGGGGATTATTAGAGTTGATTTGAACACGAAATAAAAAGGATGAAAGTTGCAGACAGGTAACTGTTCTGTAAAAAGGTAAAACCTGCTTTTAAATCATAAATATAAAGAAAAAACTTTGCAGAACTCACCCTCGGAACAGGCGTAGGATCGGCTATCGTGGCTAACGGACAGTTGATTTATGGTTGTGACGGTTTTGCCGGTGAGTTGGGACACATGTTGGTGAATCTTGACGGAAGACATGCGGCTGTGGCAGAGAGACTATCGGGTTCATTGCTGCGACAAAATTAGAATTGATTCAACAACAATAAATCAGTTAAATACATTATTTATAGTTAAAAAAATCATTAATACTAACGACTATGCGCGTAATTATTGAAAAAAAATATGATGAGCTGTCACGATGGGCTGCCAATCACGTAGTAGAGACAATCAACAAGTTTGCTCCAACAGCAGAGCGTCCATTCGTACTCGGTTTACCAACCGGTTCATCCCCAATGGGCATGTATGCAGCGCTTATAGAGGCTGTCAAGGAAGGCAAGGTTTCATTCAAGCACGTCATTACTTTCAACATGGATGAATACGTAGGTTTGCCAGAGACTCATCCAGAGAGCTACCACTCATTCATGGCAAAGAATCTGTTCGATCACATCGATTGCCCTAAGGAGAACATCAATATTCTCAACGGTAATGCAGAAGACCTTGAGGCTGAGTGTGAGCGCTACGAGCAGAAGATCAAGGATGCAGGCGGTATCGACCTCTTCATCGGCGGCATTGGTCCTGACGGTCACATCGCCTTCAATGAACCTTACTCTTCCCTCACCTCACGCACCCGTGTGAAGACTCTCACCACCGACACCCGCATCGCCAACTCACGCTTCTTCGGCAACGATCCAGAGGCTGTTCCTGCATTGGCTCTTACCGTAGGTGTAGGCACCGTGATGGATGCAAGAGAGGTGATGATTCTCTGCAATGGTCACAACAAAGCACAGGCTCTCCACGCTGCCATCGAAGGTCCTGTTACACAGGCTTGGACCATCAGCGCACTCCAGCTCCACAAGCACGGCATCATCATCTGTGATGAAATGGCTACAGACGAGTTGAAGGTGGGCACCTACCGCTATTTCAAGGACATCGAGAAGGACAATATCTAACAGACCACTCGACCGAGAAAATTCCAACATCATCAATATATATATTACATTACATAAATATATTACGTTATGAGATTAAATCTTAGTTCACAAATCGTACTCAACAAGGTACCTGTGGAATTCTACAAGCCTAAAACGACCGTGGAATACTCTGAAATCTCCCACATGGAGAAAATTCATACCGATATCTTCGCGTCTGTAAGCGAAGGCTGTAGTCATATTGCCGATTCCATTGAGAAGGGCATTAAGACTGCCCAGCACGAAGGCAAGTACTACGTGATGGCATTGGGCACAGGCCTCTCTGTCAATCCTGTATATGATGAATTGGTAAGCCGCTACGAGAAGAAGAATCTGAGCTTCCGCAATGTAGTGGTATTCAATGTCTACGAGTATTACCCACTCAGCAATGACAGTTCTATCCGCAGCATCAACCAGCTCAAGGAGCATTTTCTCGACCGCGTGGATATTACAGAACAGAATATCTTCACCCTCGATGGCAGCATCGCACAGGAAGCTGTACAGGACACCTGTCGCCTCTATGAGCAGCGCATCAAGACCTTCGGCGGTCTCGACGTAGCTATCCTCGGCATCGGCCGCATGGGTAATATCGCAGCCAACGAACCGGGGTCAAGCATCCAGTCGCTCACCCGTCTCATCCTCATCGGCAATATGTCACGCGAGGAGATGGAAAACAGCTTCAAGACCAAGGAGCAGGTTCCTCCATGTTCACTCACGATGGGTGTAGGTACTCTCCTGACAGCCAAGACCATATTCCTCACAGCATGGGGCGACGAAAAGTCTGAGATTATGCAAAAGGTGATAGAGGGCAACATTACAGACACCCTGCCTGCTACTTTCCTGCAGACGCACCCAGACGCACAGGTAGTATTGGATTTGAGCGCAGCTGCACATCTTACCCGCATTGAGCACCCTTGGTTGGTTTCATCATGCGAATGGACAGACAAGTTGGTACGTTCTGCACTGGTATGGCTCTGCCAGAAACTCGGTAAGCCTATCCTGAAGTTGACCAATAAGGATTATAATGAGAACGGACTGAGCGAGCTTCTGGCTCTCTATGGTTCTGCCTATAATGCCAATATCAAGATTTTCAATGATTTGCAGCATACCATTACCGGATGGCCAGGTGGTAAGCCGAATGCCGATGATACCTATCGTCCGGAGCGTGCAACTCCATTTCCTAAGAAGGTTATCGTGTTCTCTCCACACCCAGATGATGATGTTATCTCAATGGGAGGAACCATCCGTCGACTGGTACAGCAGAACCACGATGTGCATGTAGCTTACGAAACATCAGGAAACATTGCTGTGGGTGATGAGGAAGTAACAAGATTCATGCACTTTATCAATGGTTTCAATCAGCTTTTTGCAGACTCAAAAGACAGCATCATCTCTAATAAATATAAGGAAATCAAGACCTTCTTTGCCAAGAAGAAGGAGAGTGACTTCGATACAAGAGATATCCTGACCATCAAGGGATTGATTCGCCGTGGTGAGGCTCGTACCGCTTGTACCTATAATAATATTCCGCTTGACCATGTCCACTTCCTCGACCTGCCATTCTATGAGAGCGGCAAGATAGAGAAGTTGCCTATGACCGAGAAGGATGTAGAGATAGTGAGAGCTCTGTTGCAGAAGGTGCAGCCGCATCAGATTTATGTAGCCGGCGACCTTGCTGACCCTCACGGAACCCACAAGAAGTGTACCGATGCCGTTCTGGCAGCTATCGACGAAGAGAAGAAAGCGGGTGCAGAATGGTTGAAGGACTGTCGCATCTGGATGTATCGTGGTGCCTGGGCAGAATGGGAGATTGAGAATATCGAAATGTGTGTTCCATTGAGCCCTGAGGAGTTGCGGGCAAAGCGTAACTCTATCCTCAAGCATCAGTCACAGATGGAGAGTGCTCCTTTCTTGGGCAACGACGAGCGCCTGTTCTGGCAGAGAGCCGAGGACCGTAACCGTGCTACTGCATCGCTCTACGACCAGTTGGGTCTGGCATGCTATGAGGCCATGGAGGCTTTCGTGGAGTACAAGCCATTGTAATACCTTATTAATATATTTAATGTCATGACAAAGTTCAATCATTTATTAGGCTCGTTTGTAGCCTGTGCAGCGATGCTGGGTGGTATCTCCTCTCCGGCATCTGCTGCCGATATTAATATTATCCCGATACCGGTGAAGACTCAGGTACAGAAAGGTGAGTTCGTATTGCCACAGAAGGTGGTAATCGCTTACCAGACAGCTGAAGGCAGAAATATCGCCCAGTACATGGCAGACAAACTGAAGGCTTCTACAGGTTATGAGGTAACGGTAGGTGGAAAGAAGGGGAATATCTCTATACAGATTTCTCCTTCGCTGAAAATTGCCGAGGAAGGTTATCGCCTAACCGTAACCGCCAAAGGGGTTGTTATCAAGGCGAAGACCGCCAAGGGCGCCTTCTACGGTATGCAGAGTTTCATGCAGTTACTCCCTGCCCAGATAGAGAGCGCAACCCGGGTGGATGGGGTGAAATGGGTAGCACAATGCTGTGATATCCAGGATGCTCCACGCTTCGGCTACCGTGGATTCCATCTTGATCCATGCCGCCATTTCATTTCTGTCGAGAATGTGAAGAAGCAACTGGACCTGATGTCTATGTTCAAGGTGAACACCATGCACTTCCATCTGACGGAAGACCAGGGCTGGCGTATCGAAATCAAGAAATATCCTAAACTTACTTCTGTGGGCAGTATCCGTACCGAGGGCGATGGCTCTCTTTATGGCGGTTTCTATACCCAGGAGCAGATTAAGGAAATAGTGGATTATGCTGCCAAGCGCTATATTACCGTGATTCCGGAAATCGACCTTCCTGGTCACATGATGGCAGCTATCTCTGCTTATCCTTATCTTTCATGCAAAGGTGAGCAGTGGTCGGTGAGAACAGTTTGGGGTGTAGAGGATATCGTGATGTGTCCGGGCAAGGAAGATATGTTCCGCTTCCTGGATGACATCTTTAGTGAGATTGTTCCTCTCTTCCCAGGTAAGTACTTCCATATCGGTGGCGACGAGTGTCCGAAGACCAGTTGGAAAAACTGCCCTGCCTGTCAGAAGCGTATTCAGACTGAGGGCTTGCAGGCAGAAGGAAAGCATTCGGCTGAGGAAAGACTGCAGAGCTACGTTATCAAGCGCATAGAGAAAATGCTGGAGAAGCGTGGCAGAAAGATTATCGGATGGGACGAGATTCTGGAAGGCGGATTGAGTGAGAATGCTACCGTGATGTCATGGCGTGGAACGGAAGGAGGCATCGAGGCTGCCATGCAGAAGCATGATGTCATCATGACGCCGGGCAGCGAAGGTATGTATCTCGACTGGTATCAGGGCGACAGCAAGGTGGAGCCTGTAACCATTCCTAGTCCTCCTAGATATCTGGCTTCTACCTATAATTATAATCCGGTACCTGATACCATCAAGGCGTTGGGACTGGCTCATCATATCTTGGGCGTTCAGTGTAACAACTGGTCGGAATATATGTATTCCAATGCCAAGATGGAGTATATGATGTATCCTCGTGCCATTGCTCTCTCTGAGATTGCATGGTCGCCAGTGAACAGGAAAAACTTCAAGGATTTCTGCCGCCGACTGGATGCAAACTGTGTTCGTCTGGACGAACGCCATATCCGTTATCATATCCCATTGCCTGAGCAGCCTTTCGGGTCTTGCGATAAGGTAGTTATTACTGGGGATACTGCGGTAACCTTTACCACCTCGCGTCCTATGAAGATGGTTTATACATTGGATGGAAGTACACCAACTCCTTCTTCTGCGGCTTATGCAGAGCCTATCAGGGTGAGTGGAAACACCATCATCAAGATAGCAACCATATTGCCTTCAGGCAAGATGAGCCGTATCAGAACCATTGATGTTGAGAAGCAGACTTATGCTCCTGCTGTTAAGGTGGAGGGCGCAAAACCTGGGTTGCAGATGAAGCGCATTAAGGGCAACTATCTGAAGGTTGACCAGCTGGAATGGGCTGATGCTGCCTGGGAGTGTGCAAACATTGAGGGCTTAGAGCAGATGAAAATTCAGCAGAAGGATGATGCTGCTACCTTGCGCGGTGCCAATAATTATGCTGCCATCGCTGAGGGCTACATCAATATTCCGGAGGATGGTGTCTATTATCTCTCTTCCCGTCTGGAGCAGGTTTGGATTGATAACAAACTCATGATCAGCAACGAGGGGGATGTGAAGGCTGGTACCAATCATGATACTTCTGTAGCATTGGCTAAGGGATTGCATCCTTTCAAGGTGGTTTTCCTCGGCAATATCGTTGGCGGCTGGCCTTCATGGTGGAGCAGTCTCGGCATTGAAATGCGCAAGGACAGCGAACAGAAGTTTACACCAGTAGATAACTCTATGTTTTTCAGAAAATAAAAAAAACAGATATGAGCATCAGAAATATAGCAAATGTATCGCTTTGCCTCGCCTTGCTGTGAACTTCCTAAGGACTGGAAGGGCAAGGATGTCTATTTCCATGTAGGTTCGGCTACCAGCAACCTGACCCTTTGGGTGAACGGCAAGTATGTGGGATATAGTGAAGACGGCAAGGCTAATGTGACTGTTGCCTTGTGCGATAAGGATGGCAAGCAAATAGCATCGGCTACCGGAACTCAGGGTGTAATCAAAGTACCGAAGGTGAAGGCTTGGACTGCTGAGACACCTTATTTATATAAGGTATACATCTCTCTGAAGAATAAGCCGGGGGTAGCGGAGGTGATTCCGCAGAAAGTGGGCTTCCGCAATGTGGAAATCAAGAACGCCCAGTTGCTGGTGAACGGCAAGCCTGTACTGATTAAGGGTGCCAACCGGCATGAGATAGATCCGGATGGTGGATATGTGGTAAGTGTAGAGCGCATGATTCAGGATATCAGAATCATGAAACAGTTGAACATCAATGCGGTTCGTACCTGCCATTATCCTGACGATCCTCGCTGGTATGAACTCTGTGATGAATACGGACTGTATCTTACTGCTGAGGCTAACCTCGAATCTCATGGTATGGGATATGAGGAAAAATCACTCGCTAAGTTCCCTGAGTATCTCCAGACTCACATCGAACGCAATGAAGGTAATGTGAAAAGTTTTATCAATCACCCTTCTATCATCGTATGGAGTTTGGGTAATGAGTGTGGTTACGGCATCAACTTCGAAAAGACCTATGACTGGGTGAAAGCGCTCGACAAGACCCGTCCTGTTCAGTATGAGCGTGGCGGTTATGACAGCAAGACTGATATTTATTGTCCGATGTATATCGACTACGAGGAGAGTGAGAAATATTGCAAGAGTGATGGTGTTAAACCATACATCCAGTGCGAATATGCTCATGCTATGGGTAATTCGGAAGGTGGTTTCAAGGAATATTGGGACCTCATCCGTAAGTATCCTAAGTATCAGGGTGGCTATATCTGGGACTTCGTAGATCAGGGCATTCGTGACAAGAGTCCTGTCACCGGTAAGGAAATCTTTACTTATGGTGGAGATTACGGCCGCTATCCGGCAAGTGACTATAACTTCAACTGTAATGGTATCATTGCTCCAGACCGCCGTCTGAATCCTCATGCTTACGAGATTCAGTACTATCATCAGAATGTATGGATTAAGGACCTGGATGCTGTGAATGGTGCTTTCAAGGTTTACAACGAGAACTTCTTCAAGAATATCGATGACTTGAACCTGACAGCTATGGTTTATGCCAATGGTGTGAAACTGGCTACAGTAGAGATTCCTGAAACAAAGGGTATTGCTCCTCAGGCTACCAAACTGATCAAGAGTGATGAACTGAAGTATGCGGTGGCTGAGGCTGAATCGAAGCATGCAAAGGAGGAGATTGTTCTTAACTTTGCTTTTGCAAGCAATGGCACACAGCCGCTGGTAGACAAGGGCCAGGTGATGGCTCGCCAGCAGTTTATCATCAGCGATTATCAGTTTGCCAAACCGGCGGTTCCTGCTGTTGCTGCTGCGCCAACCAAGAAGGGTAAGGTGCAGGAGACAAACAGTATGGAGGTGGAGGAAACCAACTCTTATGTGAAGGTCAGCGCACAGAGAATGTCTGTTACCATAGGCAAGAAGACGGGTATGATAGATTATCTCGATGTAGATGGTGAACCGATGTTGAAGTTCCGTGAGAGTATGACTCCGGAATTCTGGCGTGCTCCTACCGATAATGACTATGGAGCATCTCTGCAGAAGGAGATGAGAGTATGGAAGAACCCGCAGATGAATCTGAAGTCTTTCGACAAAAATGTGAGTAAGGACAATGTGGTGCTGACAGCTCTCTTCGATATGCCTGATGTGAAAGCTCAGCTGATGCTCCGCTATGACATCAGTGCTGCGGGCGAGGTGAATGTTACCCAGAAAATGACTACCGACAAGGAGGTTCAGGTTGCCGATTTGTTCAGATTCGGTCTGCAGTTGCAGATGCCTGCTTCTTTCTCTAAGCATTATGGTAGAGGTCCTGAAGAGAACTACGTAGATCGGCATTCTTCTGCTTTTATCGGCAAGTACGAGTCTGACGTGAAGGATGAATATTATCCATATATCCGTCCGCAGGAGAGTGGTACCCATACCGATATCCGCTATTTCTCTATCTTTAATCCAACCACCGGCAAGGGGATTATCTTCGAGGGGTATGAACCTATGGAGTGCAGTGCCATCCCTTATCTGGTAGAGGATTTGGATTCTGGTATCGAGAAGACGCATGCATGGGGACAACACAGTGGTGAACTGGTGGATAAGGGACTCGTGCAGTTGCATATCCAGAAATGCCAGTATCCATTGGGCTGCATCGACAGTTAGATGACCAAGCCTATGGAGAAGTATCGTCTCCATTTTGCTGATTGTGAATTTACATTCAAAATAAAGGCAAAATAAAATTTCCGTTATAAAACTCAGATATATGCGGAAATACGGGTATAAGATTAAGTTTAAATAATAAAGTGACCCTAGTTTTAGGGTTGAGAGATTGTTTTTAGGTTTGCCGCTTGAGGGGTCTTTGGGGCCTTTCAAGCGGTTTTTTTATTGTTTGTTTCAAAATGAAACGAATAATGTGTAATTTGCTTTCATTTTGTTCTGTATTTTAAAAAGAACTACACAAAATAATAATTAAATGAAAATATTAACATCAAAAAGTAAGTAATATTGTGGGATGTTAAGCAAAATGTCGTACCTTTGCACCAGAAAACAAACAAAATGTAAATTAATTAATAGGAGTGATTAACATGAAAAAGATTGAAGCAATCATCCGTAAGACTAAGTTTGAGGATGTAAAAGAAGCTTTGCTTGCCGCCGACATCGAGTGGTTTTCTTACTACGATGTAAGAGGAGAGGGTAAGATGAGACAGGCTCGAATCTATCGTGGTGTCATGTATGATACCAGCAGTATTGAGCGAGTGTTGCTGAATATTGTCGTGCGCGACAAGAACGTAGAGAAAACGATTAATGCCATCCAGAAGGCTGCCCGTACAGGCGAGATTGGTGATGGGCGAATCTTTGTAATTCCTGTAGAGGATACCGTAAGAATCCGTACAGGTGAAAGAGGCGACATCGCTCTCTATAATGCTGAGCAGGAGAAATAGTGATTAGTGTTTAATGTTTACTTAGATGGGTAGCATAAGCACGGCTTTGATGGCTAACATTAAACGTTTTCTTAAAATTTTATGAATCTTGTGTAGTGAGGGCGCATGCCAATTAAACATTAAACACTACACACTAAACAGTAAAAAGATTATGAGTGTACAGGATTTAGGAATTTCAGTAGATACCGTATGGATGCTCTTGGCAGCCATGTTGGTCTTTTTCATGCAGCCGGGATTTGCCCTCTGCGAGGCGGGCTTTACCCGTAGTAAAAACACCGCGAATATCTTGTTTAAGAACTTTGTCGATTTTATGATCGGTTCCGTTCTCTTCTGGTTCGTAGGTTTCGGATTTATGTTTGGTAGTGATGGCGCCGGTTTCATCGGTATGCCTAACTTCGGTGATTTGTCTTTCTATACAAATGCAGCCGGTCTTCCTACTGAAGGCTTCCTGATGTTTGAAACCGTATTCTGCGCTACTAGTGCTACCATCGTTTCAGGTGCTATGGCAGAACGTACCAAGTTCTCCATGTACTGCGTTTACTCATTCTTCATTTCATTGATTATCTACCCTGTAGAGGGCCACTGGACATGGGGTGGCGGTTGGCTTTGCAACAGCGAGGCAGGTTCGTTCATGATGAACACCTTCGGTGCAGCCTTCCATGATTTCGCTGGTTCTGCCATCGTACATAGTGTTGGTGGTGTACTTGCCTTGGTGGGTGCTATCTGCTTAGGTCCTCGTCTTGGTAAGTATCGCAATGGTAAGAGTACTGCTATCCCAGGTCACAATCTGATGGCTGCTGCCCTTGGTGTATTCATCCTCTGGTTCGGATGGTTCGGATTCAACCCTGGTTCTCAGCTCGCTGCTTCTGGTGAGGTTAACCGTGTTGCTATCAGTCACGTATTCCTGACAACCAACTTGGCTGCAGTCTGCGGTGGTTTGGGTACTATGTTCACATCTTGGATCAAGTATGGCAAGCCATCATTCTCATTGACATTGAATGGTATCTTGGCTGGTTTGGTAGCCATTACTGCTGGTTGCGATTTGGTTAGTCCATTGGGTTCTGCCATCATCGGTCTCTTGGCAGGTATCATCTTGGTATTCTCTATCGAGTTCATTGATACAAAGCTTCATATTGATGACCCTGTAGGTGCAAGTTCAGTACATGGTGTATGCGGTATCTTCGGTACCTTGATGACCGGTCTCTTCGCCCTTGATGGTGGCGCCTTTTATGGTGGTGGCTTCGGCTTCTTTGGTGCTCAGTGCTTCGGTATTCTCTGTATCGACCTTTGGGCAGCCGTAACAGGTATTATCCTCTTCTGGGGTATCAAGAAAATCTGTGGTCTCCGTGTTGACAAGAGAATCGAGGAAGAAGGTCTCGATATCTACGAGCATGGTGAAAGTTGCTACAACTAAAGATACTTTCATATAGCGAGCGAGAGAGATTTTTCAGCAGAAGTTTTGGCGAGCAGAGTTATTATTAGTACCATTGAGTAAGGTACGCTGCATCTCTACAATATAAATAAATCGCGATTTATTTTGTATTGTCTTCGATTTGCAGCACCTTTGCTGCCGAAACTTTTAAAAACAAAAGTGTATCACATAAAAAGAGAGAATATGAAGAAGAATTTTAATATAAAGAAGATGGGGGCTCTTGTACTCGGTTTGGTTGCTTTTGCTCCTGCTGCTTCTGCGCAGGACAAGGTTGAAACTACCATCGCTGCAGATGTTGTAAACCAGTATTACTGGCGTGGTCAGTCACTTGGAGAAGTCTCTTTGCAGCCAACACTCGGTATTGGTTACAAGGGCTTGTCTCTGACGGCTTGGGGAAGTGTAGGTATCTCTCAGCCAGAGGATACTAAGGAGTTTGACCTTACCTTGGCTTATGAAACCGGTGGTTTCCATATCGGCGTAACCGATTACTGGTTCAACTCTCCTAACGAGAAGTATTTCGCCTATAAGGCACATGAAACTTCTCATGTGTTTGAGGCAAACGTAGGTTATGACTTTGGTCCAGTTGCCTTGAACTGGTACACCAACTTTGCAGGCCATGATGGATTAAATAAGGATGGTGACCGTGCTTATTCTTCATATGTTGAGGCTACAGCCCCATTCAAGTTGGGCGGTTGTGATTGGGCGGCAAGTATAGGCGCAGTTCCATTTGCAACATCTTTCTATGGTGATGCCAATGGTTTTGCAGTTACCAATGTTTCACTGAAAGCTACCAAGGATTTGAAGATTACAGATTCTTTCTCTGTTCCAGTCTTCGCTCAGGTAGCTGCTAATCCTAGCACTGAAAAAGCTTACCTGGTAGTAGGTTTTACTTTGCAGCCATAATAGGCTCTTAGGTTTTACGATATAATCTTACGTTGGTAGGATTAAGTTTTATTTTAAATGCCGATAGTTCCGCCAAAGAGCTATCGGCATTTCTTTGTGGTATGGGGGTAGAAGGTCGTATATGATGTAAAATGTGCTCTAGAAGCGCTTTATTTATCTTAAAATCGATTGTATTTTACAGATTGTAATCAAATTGTGTATTTTTCTTTTCAATTTATCGTATATTTTAATTTAATATGTGTTGATATGTTATTGTTGTGATAAAGTAAAGACAAAATGCTACTGTCCTTTTCTTTATTCTAACAAAAAGTTGTAATTTTGCACACGAAACGTAGCAAATAGTAATTTTAAGCTTTGTTTTTGCTTGGTTTGCTTCTGAAACAATCGTTGGGACATGCCAAGGTGAATAAGAGAGAATAATAGTTAAAAATAACCGTAAAAGAAAGGAAAAAATATTATGTGTGGAATCGTATCTATCTTCAATATTCAGGAGCAGACTCCTGAATT
>USSA01000030.1 GCA_900557255.1 uncultured Prevotella sp. | reverse complement strand
CCCATTTGCCGTCGCGATAGTAACAGCGAACATTGTAGTCAGTCTGGCGATAGCCAAATGACAAATTAGACCAATCTAAGTCTTTCATAACATCTATATTTTTAATGTTCTACTAATGTTTTAGATGCAAAAGTACAAAATAATCTATTAATCTGCAACTCTTTTATAATATTTTTAATGAAAACGTTATCTTTTTATTCATTTCTGCCATTTTGGGGCATCATTTTACCATTTTAGGGGGTTCTTTTATTGTAATTGAGAGATTGTATTACTGAAAATGAAAAAGCTGCACCCATTCTTCGCGAACAGGATGCAGCATACCAACTAACATTAACTTTAAATCAACTATTCTTTAAACCTATCATTTCATATTGCTATATAACCAATAGGGGAAGCGAGATTAACGGGTGTATTCCTCAGGAATCTGAGGCATCGCTCCATTCTGGGTACAAACGTAGGCACTTACCTTTACGGCAAGTTCGTGAGCCTCCTGAATACTCTTGCCCTTCAGAATGCTGGCACAGAATGTACCGGTAAAGCTGTCGCCTGCACCTACTGTATCAGCGACCTCAACCTTTGGAGTCTCCTGGAATGACTTCACACCCGGAGCAAAGACATAGCTGCCGTTTACACCGCAGGTCAGCACGAGCATATCGAGATTATACTTGCCGAGAATCAGCCAGCACTTGTTCTCGATATCCAATCCTGGATAACCAAAGAGACGGCCGATGGTAATCAACTCCTCGTCATTGATCTTCAACACATTGCAGCGCTTCAAGCTCTCGGTAATCACCTCTGGAGTATAGAAATTCTGACGAAGATTGATGTCGAAAATCTTCAGACAATCCTCTGGAGTATGATCGAGGAACGTATAGATGGTCTTGCGGCTAACCTCACTGCGCTGAGCCAGAGAACCCCAGCATACAGCTCCAGCATTGACAGCAATCTCCCTGATATCACTGGTGAACGGGATATTATCCCAGGCTACACCCTGCTTGATATCGTAAGTAGGAACGCCCTCCTTGTCTAGCTGCACCTGAACAGTACCGGTAGGATAATCTACCTCAGGCATTACATACTTCAACTTCTTCTCATCGAGAATGCGAAGGGCTGTTTCGCCCAAGGCATCCTTACCCACAGCACTCACGGCTACAGAATGCAAACCATGCTGACCTGCGTGGTAAGCGAAGTTGGCAGGAGCACCGCCGAGTTGAGAACCACTAGGGAGAACATCAAAGAGGATTTCGCCCAAACCTACACAATATTTTGTATTCAAATTCTTTGTTTCCATAATTACACCTTATTATATACGATATAAACGATTGCGGATGATTTTTATTATAACTTGCGGATATAAGTGAAGAGATAAGCGACTCCCACAGCCATGACAGCCACAGCACCAGCCTGCCCCCAAGTATCGCTGGCAAAGCCCATAATCAAAGGGAAGACGGTACCACCGAAGAGTCCCATGATCATCAGTCCACTCACCTCATTCTTCTTATCAGGCATAGCTAGAAGTGCCTGAGAGAAAATCATGGAGAACACGTTAGAGTTGCCGTATCCCACGAGGGCGATGGCGATATAAAGCATCATCTTGCTCTCGCCTACCCACATGCCTATCATACTCAGAGCCATCATCACTACGCTGATGACGAAGAAAGTGCGGGTCTTCATCATGCGGAGGAAAACGGTACCGGTGAAGCATCCGATGGTACGGAAGATGAAGTAGAGCGATGTAGCGAAGGCTGCCTCGTTCAGCGTCCACCCCAAGCGCTCCATCAAAATCTTAGGAGCAGTAGTGTTGGTACCCACATCGATGCCTACATGGCACATGATACCGATGAAGGAAAGCAGCACGATAGGTTTTCCGAGCAACTTGAAGCACTCACCAAAACCAGATGCCTTACCCTCGTTCTTCTCCTCCTCGATAGGTGTACCAGCCAGAAAGAAGGTAGCTGCGATTCCGATAACCATATAGATTGGGAAGAGGATTCTCCAGTCCAAACCGAAGGTTGGAATGCTTGCCATGGCGCCCCACATAGCGATGTATGGAGCCAGGAAGGAAGCTATCGCCTTGACAAACTGACCGAAGGTCAATGTGGATGCCAGGTTCTGACCTGATGTCACCACCGAAACCAGTGGGTTCAGGGAGGTCTGCATCAAGGCATTTCCGATGCCGAGCAATGAGAACGACACGAGCATCAGTTCAAAGTTTTCGCCGAAAATGGGCAAAAGAAGTGAGATAACGGTAACGAGCAAAGACAGAAGTACAGTCTTCTTTCTACCTATCTTATTCATCAGGATTCCTGTTGGAACCGAGAAGATGAGAAACCAGAAGAATACCAGCGATGGGAACAGATTGGCTGTTGCATCATTGAGGTTGAGATCTTCCTTTACGTAGTTGGAGGCAATACCTACCAAATCTACAAATCCCATGGCGAAGAAACAGAGCATCACCGGGATGATTGATAACTTTGATGATTTATTCATAATTGTTAGCGTTATTGTTTCTATTTTGTTGGTGCAAAGGTAGCGATAAACGATATAATATATCATAAAATATCGTTCATCGGCTACCATTTTTGTTGCATTGTTACATCATTAACACGCTAAGAAACAATAGTGTTATAGATTCAGTTCTTAACAGATGAAGTTACTTGATGTCGTAAACCTGGTACTTACCCTTTCCCTTTACAGTAACCTTGTTGTAAGGCTTGCTTGGGAACACGAGATTGGTCATAGACATCTTGCCGTCAGCATCCAGAGCCTCGATGCTGCTCTTGTCGATGAAGATGCGCAGCTGGCTGATCTTGCCATAGGTTGGAGCCTTGGTGACTGCAGCGAAGTCCTTGCTGAAATCTACCTTACCGCTCTTGGTTCTATCCATTGAGAAGGTTTCTGCCTTGGCATCGTAGTTCATCACTACCTTCTCGCCCTTGTCGTTGCTCAAAGTGATAGTAGCATTTCCCTTCAGATTCACTACCATCTCGCAAGATTCTGTGAGTTTCTTGCCAGCCTTCTTGCTTCTTGCCGCAGTCATCTCTGGAGATGGAACCACGCTGCAATAAGTTTCACCCTTATACTCGAAGAGACCAAAATCGCGAGGAATAGAGTTGCCTGAACGGTACTGCTGGGTAGGAACCTGGTTGGCATACTGCCAGTTGCTCATCCAGGCGATAGCCACGTGGCGACCTTCTGGTGCGTTATCAAAAGTAACTGTAGCGTAATGATCCTTTCCGTAATCCATCCACTTGGTTACCTCAGGCTTGCTCTCGCAAGTAAACTTATAACCATCGAAATCGCCTACGAAATACTGGGTTGCTGAACCACCGGATGGACCACCAGGATTGATGTTGCAGATGAGCATCCACTTCTCCTTATCGGTGCCACGAACCTTCAGCTTCATCAGGTCTGGGCATTCCCAAACACCGCCGTGGTTACCATACTTCTCACCAAAAGAGCTTTCGTATTTCCAGTCCTTCAAGTTATCTGAAGTATAGATTTCCATGTGCTGACCGGCAGCCAGAATCATATTCCACTTCTTGATGTCCTCGTTCCAGAACATGTGTGGGTCACGGAAGTCTGGCACAGTACTGGTGATAATAGGATTTCCTTCATATTTTGTAAAGGTCTTGCCATTATCTGTACTATAAGCCATGCTCTGGGTCTGGTTTTCTGCAGCAGAAGTATAAAGTGCAACCACAGCATCCTTTCCGAAACCCGAGGTATTGTTCTTGTCAACCACGGCAGAACCGCTGAAGATGGTACCTACAGCATCTGGCTGGATAGGAGTACCCTGGAACTTCCAGTGAACCAGGTCGGTGGAAGTAGAATGTCCCCAGGTCATATTCTCCCACTGTGATCCGTAAGGATTATACTGGAAATAGAGATTCCATACGCCATCCTTATAGAACATACCATTTGGGTCGTTCATCCATCCGTAAACAGGAGTGTGATGGAAATCCGAACGATACTGCTCGCGATTCTTCATATCGAAAGTATCAGAGAACTTCATCTCCTTCCAGCAAGTGAGGGCATTCAGTCCTTCCTTGCTATAATCGCCATTGACATGGATATCGAGAGCCAGGCCTTTCAAGCCAGCAAACTCATCCATATAGAGAGGTACGAAATAATCTACGTGGTCTTTAGCCAACTTCACATTGAGGGCTTTTACCTGCTTGTTGTTGGCAATCACCTTGATATTTGCCATCTCAGCATCCTCCTGTACAGGGAGCAAGAGACACTTCCGGTTCTGACTCTCCTGGCTGATGCGATAGAGACAGTGGTTATTACTCAAGAAGGAAGCCTGCTGGGCATAACTGGCGGTGAAACCGCAAAGAGCGACAAGCGCTGAAATAAATATCTTTTTCATTGTCTACGTGTCTGAAATTATTATCTAATAATACCGATAGGTAATTACTCATATCCCTTATTCTGCTTATACAGACCAGGAATGTAATACAGCTGGTTATATGGAACCGGATAGAACTCGTTCTTGCCTGGAGTAAACTTGGCATCCTTCAGGTATTGAGCGTATGTCTGCTCTCCATACTTATCGTTCTGCTCTGATGCAAAATACTTGTTCAATGTCTCAGAAGCAATGCCCCAGCGGCGCAGGTCGAAGAAACGGCCGTTCTCCATAGCCATCTCCAGGCGACGTTCCCAGCGCAGGCACTTTCTTGCGGTTTCCTTATCCTGGAAATAAGACTCTGGATAAAGGGCTATATCACATTGATCCTTGGCATATTCAATATGCTTATCCACTGAATTCTTGGCTCTCTGACGGATATCATTAATAATGGCACGAGCCTCAGCCAGATGGCCCAACTCTATCAAAGCCTCAGCGCGCATCAACATGATGTCGCTATAACGGAGCACATAGTCGTTCATGGCAAACGCCTGCCAAGAGCCATTGAATGTCTCACCCTTAGAACGCTGTGGTACTTCCTTCAGAGAGGTATAGTAGCCATAAAGGTTTGGTGTACGTGAGTTGGCTGTGGTCATAGTGTATTCTGACTCATATTTATATGGGAAGGTAGGCATTCCTACTGTATGGAACAAACGTGGATCCCATTTCTGACTATTAGGCTTACCGTTTACAGGATAATCACAAGTCTTGTTGTAGTCATCAAACTCAGGAAGTCCGTTCTTTGTCTTGAAGGCATTCACCAGGTTCTGTGAAGGCTTGTGGAAATCCCATCCGCAAGACCAAATACCCCAACAGCCATTCAGCATATTAGACCAGTTGGCACGTCCGAAGGTGGTATGGTCCTCGCTATAGTCGGAAGTTTGGACAGCAAAAACTGACTCCTTGTTGTTCTTATAGTCAGGCAGGAAGATGTCGCCGAAGTCTGCCATGTAACCATAGTCTGAATTCTTCACCACATCAGTATAGTCGATAACTTTCTGCATATACTCCTTATTAATATGATCAACACCATCGGTTGCCTCATAGCCATCACCCCAGGCAATGGTAAGATAACACTTAGCCAGATAACCTGCGGCAGCAATCTTGTTGACACGACCGCCATCCTTCTGCTTAGCAGGAAGTACGTCGTATGCTGCCTGGAAGTCAGCAATCACCTTTTGCCACAATTTCTCGTAAGTAAACTGAGTGTTTGATGTGCTCTCTGTTGTTTTATCCTCATAAACCTTCTCGTCTATCCAAGGAATCTGACGATACATGGTAAGTAACTTGAAATAGAAATGAGCACGGAGGAAGCGAACCTCAGCCTCACGCTGCCTGGTTACCTCAGCACCCAGTGTGCTCTCGCCATTCTGTTGCAAAGAAACCAAGGCACGGTTGCAACGGGAAACGGCACAATAGAGACGATACCATAACTCGTCGAGTTCGCCCTTAGTAGAGGTCAAGGTACTCCAGATCTCCACATCGTGATAACCGGTATCACCGGTACCACCGCCACCCTTCAAGCAATCGTCTGAAGAAAGGTCACCATATGGCCAAAGGTTGAATGGGTAAGAAAACCAACAGTCGCCCAACATTGCATAGGCACTGTTTACCATCTTGTCTGGCTCGCTGAATGCCTTGTCTTCATCAACCACAGCTGTTGGGGTGTAATCCAGGAAATCATCACAACTGGCGAATATTCCTATCAGTGCTGCTGCAAGCACCATTGTATATAACTTTTTCATCTTAGAATTCTCTTTAAAAAATATGAAACATTTTAGAAACCTACCTGAAGTCCGAATGATACGGATGTTGAAAGTGGATAGTTCCAGTTTGGATTCTCTGGGTCTGAACAGGTCAGGCTATTGCTCTTGATGGTCAAAAGATTCTGACCTGAGAGATAGACACG
This sequence comes from uncultured Prevotella sp., assembly GCA_900557255.1. The sequence goes on along the minus strand of USSA01000030.1, from coordinate 18,751 downwards.
GGCACTGGTCATCTTCAACTTAGAGAGGATGCTGCTTGGGATAGTATAACCCACCTGCAAGGTGCGTAACTTCATGTAAGATCCATTCTCCACGAAGTAAGAAGATGCTCGACCCTCATCGGCTGTATTCATGGTGCTCAGACGTGGGATAGAAGAACAGGTATTGTTGGTATTCCAAGCATCGAGCAAACGGGTTCCCTTGTTAGAACCACCATCAGTAATAGCCCAGAAGTCGGTCTGGAACTTTTGGTTGTTATACACATCCTGGTCATAGACACCCTGCCAGAACATACTGAAATCAAAGCCCTTGTAGTTGAGAGCAATATTCAAACCATAAGAGAAGGCTGGTACAGGGTCGAAAATCCAAGTCTGGTCATCTGAAGTAATTCCATTTTTACCATCTAAGTCCTTGTATTTCAATCCACCGACACGTGCGTTTGGCTGTCCAGACTTATCTACTTCTTCCTGATTCTGGAAAATTCCATCGGCTACATAACCTACGATAGAACCATATGACTTGCCACTCTGCACCAGGTTTTCCTTAGAAGTGTGAGCGTAAGCACCTGTTGTTGTTGCTGGCAAATAAGTAACCTTGTTGCGGAAAAAATCCAGATTGCCGTTCACGTCGATGCCAAGTCCATTAGCCAAGATCTTGCGATAGCCCACGGTGAACTCCATACCCCAGTTGCGGAGCGAAGGACCATTCTGCCATGAATTTCCACCTTCACCAGTTGCACCCAGATAAGCAGGATTAATCAACATATCCTTCACATTCTTAATATAGGCATCCACTGTACCATAGAGGCTGTTGCCAAACAGGGTATAATCCAAACCTACGTTATACTGGGTAGCAGCCTCCCATTTCAAGTTAGGGTTACCCAACTGTATGGCACGATAACCAGAAGGGAAGGTACCTGAGCCTTGCAGGAAGAGATCGTATGCAGTAGAGGTTACACGGTCTAGTCCGTAATCCACTACATAAAGACCAAACTGTGCATTGTTGTCGATAGCCTGGTTACCAGTCTGACCCCAAGAGAGTCGCAACTTGGCATCATCCAACCAATCCTTCTTCAGAAGATTGGAGAATCTGAAGCCGAGTGATGCAGCAGGGAAAGTACCCCAGCGATGAGCCTTACCAAAACGTGATGAACCATCATGACGGATAGTGAAGGAAGCCAGGAGGAGATCATCCCAGTTGTAGTTCACCTTTCCAAAGAAAGAAGCCAGGCGATAGCCTACCTTCGCACCCGAGTTACGCATCGTTCCTGTTGCAGCATTTGGCCACATATAATCTTTATCTTCCAGCGCATAGCCTTCTGAGTAGGCAGAGAAATCGATAACCGACTGCTTGGAAACCTCCATACCACCGAGAACATCGATGTTGTGCTTGCCTATCTTGGTTACGTACTGGGCTGTGTTAGACCATGTCCAGTTAGTCTCATTGTTATTCGAGAGCGTTGTCTTGGCGATGTCATTGTTGATAATATCGGAATGATAAGTATTCGTCATCGCGTTGATAAACGATGTCTTGAAATCCAAACCGAAGTTAGAACGCAGGGTCAATCCCTTGACAGGCTTCAATTCTACGAAAGCATTACCGAAGATGCGCCAGTAGTCGAGGTGGTTGTTGCGGTTCTGATACTGCTCACGACAAGGGTTCTGACGGTCGGCCATACTACCCACAGGACCTGCGAAGGTCTTGCCATCTTCTTCGTAAACCGGAACGATGGAAGGCATCTTCAAGGCATTCTCCATCGGATGGCAATCTACCTGAGAGGTATAAGTCAACGTCACATTCTCACCTACGGTTACGATCTTGTTCAAATTCCAAGAGGTATTCAAACGAGCTGAGATATTCTCGAAGTCGGTATATTTCAAGACACCCTCATTGTTCTTGTATCCCAAGGAGAACATAGCGCTATGCTTGTCATTGGCATGAGATACAGAGAGGTCGTAGTTCTGCGAGAAACCTGTGCGAGAGATTTCATCAAGCCAGTCGGTATTTGAGAATCGCATGGTCTTCTTGGCATTGATGTAGCCGTCATATCGACCATTGATAGTATAGTTCTGATACTGGTTGGTAGCAGGATTCCAAACGGTGATTGGAGTACCAGAGGCCGCATTCAAGTCGATGCCGTAGTTGGCAGCATAAGCCACAGGATCGAGTCCATCGTTCAGGGCAGCCTGCGCCATCGCTGTGGCATATTGGCTGGAGTTCATCAGCTTCATCTTCGACTGGTTGGAATAGAACTGTGCAGTGAGGTTGGCAGAGAAGTCAACAGCCACCTTGCTACCCTTCTTACCTTTCTTGGTGGTGATGATGATGACACCATTCGAAGCACGGGAACCATAGATAGAAGCCGAAGCGGCATCCTTCAAAACCTGCATACTCTCAATATCATTTGTATTGAGGGTATTCAATGCCATATTGGTAGGCACACCATCTATGATATAAAGAGGGTCCTGAGAAGAGTTGAAAGAACCGATACCACGAATACGCACGGTTCCTGAACCTATAGGAGAACCATCAGTAGTAACAGTCATACCAGGAACACGACCCTGCAAAGCACGCATCGGGTCTGTTTCTGAAGTAGTCTTCAGGCTCTTGGTAGAAACCACAGCCACGGAACCGGTCAAATCGGCCTTTCGCTGAGTGGTATAACCTGTTACAACCACTTCCTGCAAGTCGTTGGCATCTTCCTGAAGTGTTACCACCATATTGTCTGAAGCCTTTACTTCTTGCGTCTTATATCCAATATAAGATATAACAAGTGTGGAACCAGGAGCACATTCTACATGGAAGTTACCATCAAAGTCGGTAACAGTACCAGTCTTAGTACCCTTCACCATGACAGATGCACCAATGACTGTCTCACCAGCAGCATCTTTCACAATGCCATTTACATTTACCTGTTGTGCACTAGCTATGGTGCAAACAGTACAGAGCGCAGAGCTCATCAGTAATCTTGAAAGATTGTTCATACTATTATAACGTTTTAAGTTTCAAAAATTGTCATTGCTTGATTTCTGCCGCAAAATTAGGGAAAAGACTGTTATATAAATAGAAAAAATCGTTCCTGCAACAATAATTATGTTACATGAAACGATTTTCTTATCTTTTGCTAAGATTTTAAAGTTTTCTATCAGAAGCAGTTAGAACCATATCATACATCTTACACCGGTTTATGTCGTAAATCTGTTGGAAGAACGCCATATTGTTTCTTGAAACAGGAAGAGAAATAGCCCGGTAACGCAAAGCCTACTTCTGCCGAGACTTCTGCTACAGTCTTATCAGTCTGCATCAGGAGCGTATAGGCTCTCTGCAGGCGCATCTCTTTCAAGAGCTCGGCAGGCGTTTTTCCAGTCATAGCCTTCACCTTGCGATAGAGCTGCACCTTGCTCAACAGCATCTGGGCTCCCAAATCATCCATCTTCATATCAGCATTGCCCATATTCTCAAGGATCTTCTTCTTGAAACGGTCCATGAAGTAACGATCACTCTCATCCAGATGATTCAGTTCAGCAGCCCAGCCCTCCTTGTTCTCGATGAAGCCACGAGCCACGGCTTTCTGCTTCTGTAACTTCTTTCTATATACCTTATATATATAGTAGATGACAAAGAGCAGAACTAAGACGATAACGATGGCAACAATAATCATCCATCGTTGGATGCGGGATACCTCTGTATAAGAATCCAGATGAGTTGAAATTTGCTCCATATTTTTCACCTTCGCATCCAAATCCTGATATTGCAGAGCGATGGCATCGCAGTTTTCAGGGGTAGCAAGGAATGATTTCATCACATTATCCTTCTTATAGGGTTTACCCTGAAGGATATTCATCGCCAATTCCATAATCTTTTCACCCTGAGTAGGATAGACATAAGAAGCTGCAAAATGCCCCCTCTTCACTCTATCCACTCCTTCCCAGATGCCAGGCAATCCATCAATGCCCACTATCAGCATCTGCTTGTATATTCCTCGTCTCTCTGCTTCCTGAAAGGCTCCTATGGCACCCAAGTCGCTATGCCCGAAGACGCCATCCGCATGTCCGCCATTATCCAGATATTGCTTCATTAACTCCTGGGCACGCTCCATCTTCCAGTTGCTTTCCAGGGTAACCACCTTGATTCCCGGATAATTCTTCATCACCTCGTGGAAACCAAGATGACGCTCAATGACAGGGGAAGCATCCTTCAAACCCGTAATCTCAACAACGGTACCTTTTCCATCCAGTTTACTGGCAAGAAAGCGGGCTACTTCCCTACCCGCTTCTACATTATCGCCACCGATGGAAGCTGTATAATGGGTTGTCTTTACCTTTCTGTCGAAGAGAATAACCGGGATATGCGCACGATAAGCTCGCTCGATGGCGGGAGTAACATCATTCACGTTATCAGGGGCCACCACGATTAAATCTACCTTCCTGGCTATCATACTGTCTATCTGACGAGCCTGGCGTTGCCCGTCATTCTCTGCAGTAGTAAACAGCAAATCCACATTCTTATATTGATATTGCGCCAGTCGCATCTCATTATTCACCTTCTCGCGCCAAACTCCGCTGCAACATTGCGACACACCAATCACCATCTTCTTCTGGGTGCATGAATCCAGAAGAAGAAGCATACTACTAAGTAATACTATTAATATAATATAGAGTCTTTTCATTAATTTCATACTTCTTCCATCCGTTTAAGTTCCCACCCCTCAAACTGCATGATGATGAGATGGAGTTTTGTGCCTTGGCGCAAAGCCTCAACCCTTGGAGCCTCAGCATATCGATGAATCTGTTCTACAGCCTCACGCCACTGTTTCTCTGCCTTGGTCATAGGCTTGCCATCTTCCGTAAACTCACCTTCAACTATCGCAGAGAAATCTTTCTTAGAAAGAACCTTCAACTCCAGAATGTAGCTATGCTGACTGGCATAATGGGTAAGGTCTGGCAAAAGGAAGAAATCACAATAGCCATGATTCAACTCCAACTCTGGAGCCGTGATATAATAATCATTCAGATTCAGATAAGCCATGAAGAATCCCTGCAGGTTTCGCTCAGCCTCAATGCCATCACGCACCGATGAAACCTTGGCATAGGCATCTACCATGAAGCGCAATCCTTCTTCCCACTTACCATCATATGCCATATCATAATAGTAATCGGTGAGCTGGTTGACATCCACATAAGCCTTTGCCTGATACTCTTCTTCCAGATAACCATAATACTGCTTGCGGACATTATTGTTCGGAATGCCCAGAATGAGCTTGGAACCACGAGTTCCCTTGATGGTCAACATGCCATAATAGAACAGAAGACTTGGAAATATCTCTGCCTTTGGAATCTGATACGCAGAAAACGACTCATAAAGCTGGGTAACAATCTGCTCCTCTTCTGCTATCTTGCGGATAATGCCCTTACGCTCTCCATCCAGCTTGTCAAACTGCAAGAGTTTCTTCATCTTGCCGTAATCGGTACGGGTATTCGGGTCTATCATCTGACGAGGAGAACATCCGTTATCCATGTAATTACGAAGGTAATAAAGAACCATATCACAATTAAACATACGAGTTTTCTTCTTCAATGCTTCTTCTGCAAAGCAATAATTGTCATACCATGGCTTCATATCATTGACGATGGCATCAATATCACTATCGACAGGAATACTACCATGCTTCTTATAATAGGTAAACATCTCCACCACATCAGTGGTAGAGAAACCAAGCATCTCATCAAACTCCGGCTTGATAGAAATGTTCCAACCTATATTGAATCCACTCGTTACATCATCCAGGGTTACAGGGCTCACACCCATCATGAAGATACGCTCAAAATTACCCTTGAACTTCTTGAAGACATCACGATAAAAACCATCGGCATGGGTAATTGCATGATACACTTTCTCACCACGTTCGTTGAGAATGACATTCGTGAAGTTGTCATACTCATCGATAATGAGATACAGATGATACTGGTGCGCCTTGGCTGCCTTGAATATCAGTTCCATCTTTTCCTCGAAATCTTCCTGCGCCAGGATTTCTTCCATCTCTGCCTGATAATATTCTGAGTATTGACGGACAAAAGCATCGAGGTTGATGCTGAGATAAGAATTAAACTTCGTCTCAAGCTTGTCGATATTACCCGTAATCTGGGAGAAATCGAGGAACAGCACCTGATACTTTCCCTGCAAAGGAGTAGGATGCTGGCCTATCCACAGATTTCCAAAAAGACTCTGGAACTTATGGCTCTGCGTACAGTCATAGTAAGAATAGAGCATACTCAAGAATATGCTCTTACCAAAACGACGAGGACGGATGAAGAAGAGATTGCGAGGCTGCTTCTCCAGCTCCGGGATAAACATCGTCTTATCCACATAATATAGATTCTGCTCTATTACCGTAGCAAAATCAGCCACCCCATAAGGTACTAGTTTTACTTGCTGTTCCATCATGATCTATCTTTAAAAACACTATCTGTGTGCAAAGATAGCATAAAAAAACGAAAAAGCCACAGTTTGCGTTTACAAACTGCGGCTTTTATTATATTTTATCCAAAACACACGTTCCTACCATACGACTTTCTTGTTGCCCATAATATAAATGTGTCCTTTTTGTGGCACAAGGACTTTTCTTCCCGAGAGGTCGAACAGAGTAGGATTGATGTTTCTTGCTATCATGAAAGATGATGCAGATGTCATCAAGAAAAAAAGTCCTGAGACATCATAAGAAAATGCTTCATTACCAAAATAAACGTCTCCAAAAGTGCGTTTCTCAAATTTTATTTGTACTTTTGCAGTGTCATTCAGAACTTTGTTTTATTTTTACAGCACGATAATAAACAAAATGTCTGGATATGGCAAGCATCCCGGTGCACCAACAGAGTAGCTTAGGCACACCCTGATAAAGAAGATAAATGATAGTGCTGCGTTAATTAAATAAATCAGATTCAACATGTCGTTTCTAACTCGAACATATCCTTTTAAACAGAGTAAACACTTGCTAAAAGATAGTAGCATCTTTGGCTTCATCATTTGGGTAATTTTATATTTTCTGCAGCCATTTGGACTCTGCTTATATCAAGGTAACAAATGCTTTGTTGCTACATTATTCGGACTGGTAACTTTTGGATGCCACATAACATACGCTGCAACGATATTGAAGTATTTGCATCAAACTATCAAGCCCTGGCGTATCTGGTATGAAGGAGTAGCTATACTCGGACTGATTTTCATCATTGCCTTCGGTAATTTCCTCCTATTCTCATACTTGTTTCATTATACGATTACATTCAGTCTGTTTCTCTTGTTTCTAAATTGGACTATTATCATAGGCATATTTCTTACGACATTATCTATCGGAATGCAATACAACAGAACATTACGAGAGAGAATGGAAGAGTTGTTGCGCAATACAACAAAGGAACAGGAAGAAGTATCTATTACCATCCATGATACTAACGTAAGAGGAAACGATCTGTCGATTGCCATCAACGATCTACTTTATATGGAAGCACAGAAAAACAATGTATCCGTCTGTTTTCTAAAAGAAGGTAATGTTGTTGCTGTTGATATCCATACAACACTAACCCATGCTCTTGAAGAGTTGAAAGAGTTTGAGAACATTTTCCAATGTCACCGTTCTTTTGCTGTCAATGTGAATAATATCACTTCGGCACGAGGCAACTCAAATGGTTATCAACTGACTCTCGGAAATTGCACAAACATCATACCCGTTTCCCGAAGATTCGTGCCCAAGTTAAAGACTTATCTTACATAGTTATTTGTCCTTCAACTTAGTTATTCGGCATCTTAACTAGCTTTCTATCATAAGTTTTAGTTGTATATCCTAAGAATTGGGTAACTCCAGTTTCATGCAGTATCTTTGCGGCATGAAACATCGAATAATACATATCGCATTGCTGCTGACTTCTGTCTGCAACCTGGCTGCACAGACCATCATATCAGGCATGGTAAAAAGCGGTCAGGAACCGCTTGCTGGTGCCAATGTTTTCATCATGGGCACAATTGATGGATGCCTGACAGATTCTCTGGGCAGGTTTTCCTTTTCCACATCAAAAACCGGAGAAGCGTCTATCAAGATTACCATGATTGGTTTTGAAGAATATATGCAGACTACAGATGCCTGCAAGTTACATAATCTTTCTATCCAAATGAAAGAAAAAGCTACGGCAATCCAAGAAGTTGTAATATCTGCCAGCACTTACAGTTTCGGGAAAAGTGACAACTTCAAGACTATGGATGCCTTAGATATTGTGATGGCAGGTAATTCATGCGGGGACATTGTTGCAGCCCTGCAAACTTTACCCGGCACTCAAAAAGTGGGAGAAAATGGAAAGCTCTATGTCCGTGGTGGAGAAAGCGAAGAATGCCAGACTTTCATTAACGGAATGCACGTCCTTGTTCCATATAGTACAAACACAGAAAATACTGCTGTACGTGGACGATTCTCTCCTTTTATATTTAAAGGTATCAACTTTTCTCTTGGTGGATATAGCGGAGAATATGGACAAGCACTTTCCTCCGTTCTCCCTATGGAAACATCAGATGCTGCAACAAGTGACAAATATGGAGTCAGCGCATCATTGGTTGACTGGAACATCGGTGGCACCAAGGCATATTCCCACAGCAGCTTATCCTTTAATGCCGCACTGACAAGTTTGGGAATCTACAATCAGTTATTTTCAGAAAGGCTTGATTTCAACAAGCCTTATCTAAAACTATCTGGCGAATCACAATACAAGAATGAGTTCCGAAATGCCGGAATATTGAAAACATACGTTGGCTATGATTATACATCTGTAGGACAGCATATAGACAACCAAAACCTTTCGCTCAAAGAGAATAATATCTATGCCAACACAACCTATAAGGCACAGTGGGGTGCTGGCTACACGCTCTTTTGCGGTATGGCAAGCTCATCGGTATTCAACGATATAGAAGATGCGAAGATTGCTGGTGACCGATATTACAACTTCAGGAATGAGATACATCTGAAAACAGAAATACGCAAAATTTGCTCGGATGCACTAAAAATATCGGCAGGAATGGAGGACTATCAGCGAAACAGCCTCATGGAGTACGAAAACGATTGCTACAAGTTGGATTATAATATTCTTGCTGCTCATATTGATGCCCAATGGAGGATGATGCCCCATTTGTTCCTGAATATTTCGACAAGGACAGAATATATGGCTCATGCCAACTGGCTGTTTATGCCAAGGGCTACACTATGTTATATTCCTAACAAGAATTTTCAGCTTTCATTTGCTACCGGTCGGTATAGCCAGACTCCAGAAGATGACTATCTTGCAACAAACAAGAAATCTCTTGGACAAAGTACGGCAGATCATGCTATCCTATCCATACAATATAAGTCGCCTGGTACACTCATACGAATAGAACCCTACTGGAAAAAATATCAGCGATTGCCTTTATGGGAAAAGGGTATTTACCAACCGAAAGGATATGGAAAGAGTAAAGGTATAGACATTTTTGTAGAAGAGCATTCGCTTTTCAAACATCTGACCACAGCATTTTCATATTCCTACAACGATTCCAAGCGATTCTATCACGAATACACAGAAGAGCGAATACCTGACTACGCCTCAAGGCATAATCTGAGATTGACAGCAAAATATTCATTCGGCAAAGCAATCATCGGGCTGACTGAATCGTATGCAAGCGGACGTCATTTTCTTATTGGCAAGACACCACATTATAATAGCGTAGATATAAACCTTACTTATCTGCTAAGTCCCAAGGTCATTATCTATTCTTCTCTGAACAACATCCTCGGCCGTACAAACATTTTCGGATATAATACTAACGGACGTTCGATAGTTCCTTCTAGAGACAGATTTTTATATATAGGCATATTTGTTTCACTTAAAAATAATAAAGCATATGACATTTCAAACTTTTAAACGATTCGTATTGATGTCTGTCTTCTTCATGACAACATCTGTAGTTATCTATGCCCAGCACTTCACAATGCAGGGACTTATCGGACAGTCGCTTGCTAAACTTCAGCAACCGACATCAGAGAGCATACTTAATTGTATTGCAGAGATGAAGCGTATTGATGATATGTTTCCTGATAGCATCCAGCCCAAGTTTCAGATAGCTTTGCAAAGTCTCAATTATTCCGTGATGAATCCGCATGCTCCACAAACAGAAAATCTTCTAAAAGAGACAGAAGAAACTATTGCCAAGATGGAGAATATAAAGCATGCTGACCCGTCTGACATCTGTACCCTTCGCGGTTTTCTCTATATGGTACGCATCGTACAGAATCCTGGGCAAAACGGTCAACGCTATTATCTGGAAGTGATGCAGGATTACGAGAAAGCTCTCAAACTCAACCCTGATAATCAACTGGCCAAACAATTGCAGCAAAAGTTTTTTGAGGGAATGAAACAGCAAACCGGTAAATAAGAAACAGAGGTTGTTTTATCCACGGACAATCTCCCCTGAGCCAAAAAAAAGAGTCGCAACCTAAAATATTATCAGGTTGCGACTCATTACTATTTACATTTAAACCTACAATTCGACCATACAATATCTACATGATTACAAACCAAGTTTGTGAACCTTCAGATTCTTGAATTCAGCCTTGCCATCCTGGGTATAAAGCTTCACATTCTCGTATGGAGCTACTGGGAACACGAGGTTGGTCATGGCGATGCGACCGCCATCTACGAAGAGCTCTACAGATGACTTATCTACGAAGATATCAACATGATAGGTCTTCTTGCCATCCTCGCAAAGACTCAATGGAGCCCAGGTAGCCAGAGCGAAATCGTTCTTGTAGTTGATGGAGTTGGCAATGCGTGCAGGCTCCTTGCCTTCAGCTGCACGCTGCTTGTCCCATGCCAACTCGATATCGTGAGGAACTGCCTGCTTGCCGAAATCGGTCAAACCACTCTCAGTTCTATCCATTACCACCTTGCCCTGCTTCATATCGAAGTAAATCAGGGTGCGCTCACGCTTGTTGTTTGAAATCTCAATACCGGCAATGCCGTTGGCATCTGGAGTTACATCGGCCTCGATTTCGAAAGCACCATTCATATTGGCTGCAACACCCTTCAGATCCTTGGCATTGGCAACAGAAGCATCAGCCAAATCCTTGGTATCCTTTCTCAAAGCATATACTTCAGGAGCTACATTCTCAGAAACATAATACTTGCCATTCTTCTCGTAAAGCTTCAACTCTCGAGGCAAACCATTGGCACCACGGTTCTGTTTGAACGGAGTGAGGTTGGCATACTGCCAGTTGCTCATCCAGGTGATTCCCAATACTCGGTCGCCTGTGTTAGAGAAGGTAACGGTAGCGTAATGATCCTTACCCCAATCGAGCCACTTCACATCGTGGGCATCAGGACAGGTGAAGTTCTTGCCATCGAAATCGCCTACGAAATACTCGGTAGCGCTTCCACCAAACCAGCAACCTGGGTTGATATTCATCGTCATCACCCACTTCATCTTCTTCTTATCACCATTTACAGGCAACTGGAAGAAGTCTGGGCACTCATACTGGCATGGCTGCTGACCCATACCCTTGCCGAAAGCGCTTACATAAGTCCACTTTTTCAAGTTCTTTGACTTATAGAAACGGGTCTCCTTATCGGCAGAAACTATCATGTACCAGCACTTTCCCTTCTCATACCAGAACACCTTAGGGTCGCGGAAGTCCTTCAAACCGTCGAATGGAGTCAACACTGGATTGCCCTCGTACTTGGTGAAGGTGCGGCCATTATCGTTGCTGTAGGCGATGCACTGTACCTCATCGTGATTTACGCTGTTGTTGGTATAGATGGCGATGATGGCGTTCTTGCCAAAACCGGCAGTATTCTTCTTGTCGATGACAGAACTGCCAGAGAAGATATGACCTACTGGGTCGAGGGCGATGGCTGGGTCGAGGTGCTCCCAATGAACCAGGTCCTTGCTTACGGCATGACCCCAGTGCATGTTGCCCCACTTGCTTCCGTATGGGTTATACTGAAAATAGAGATGATACTCACCATCCTTATATACCATTCCATTAGGGTCGTTCATCCAGCCGTAGAGCGGAGTGAAGTGATAAGATGGGCGATAGTAATCGGTATTGGTGGTGTCGAATGTATCGCTGAGCTTGAGCAAGTTGAGTGCCAAAGCATCCTTCTTCAAGCCAAGAATCTTGACGGTAGCAGTCTTACCCTTGCCCAAGGCAAATGGCACATAGTAATCAGAACCATTCTGAGCCAGGCGAACGTCCATCCAGGTATCATCCTTAGAACCTGTATCGAGCAAAACCTGGGCCTCATCCTTCTCTTCCTGGATAGGGAGAAGAAGATACTTGGTAGGATTCTCCACCTTGATGATAGTAGTATCACCCTTGTGTTCGATGTTCATCTTCTGTGCAAAGGCAGAAGTTGTAGCTGATGCCATCAACATGAGGCAGGCAGCCTTGGTAATCATTGAATTGGATTTCATGATCGTTTTCTTTTTAAATTGTTAGCATTATTGTTTAAATCTGCTGCAAAGATAAGAATAAAGCAGGAATTATCATATAAATCTCGTTTCATCCGATACAAAAAATCGTTCATGCAACATCTTTTGCAGTGCATGAACGATTCTTTTCCTCACATCTCCTTGGAGGCAACAAGACTATACTTCCCCCATCAGCCATTTCAACGCATTGATTCGCTTGATACCATCATAATCTGCCGTCGGGTCTTCATCGAGCGTCAAGATATACTTGGGATATTGGTCCTTGATTTGCTGAAGCGAAGCGAGTTCGCGCTTCAAGGTCTTCTCATCCCTTACCGTTGCAGCTACCTGATAATAGGCTAAGTCATTCTCGTCGATAGCAACAAAATCAACCTCCAAGTTATCCATCTTGCCTATATACACTTTCTTCTGCCGACGCAAGAGTTCCAGAAAAACGATATTTTCCAAAATGCGCCCTGCATCAAAAGAGCGAGAGCCAAGCAACATACGTCGCAAACCAATATCCACCAGATAGTATTTTCCCAAAGTTTTGAGGAGTTGCTTACCCTTGATGTTATATCGCTTCACTTCATACAAGAAGAAAGACTCGCAAAGGGTTGACAGGTATTTCTCCACGGTCTTTTGGTCAATCTTTCGCCCATCAGCCGACATCAAGTCTGCAATACGTTTCGTCGAGAGAATATTGCCGATATTATCTGCCGTGAAACGTATCACGCTCTCCAACATCATCACATCGGAAAGTTTATTTCGACTCATGATGTCCTTTACCACTATCGTATTGTAAACAGCATTCAAGTAATCGCTAATCTCATTAGCCGTATCCAACTCCAATGTATATGGGAAACTGCTCTTGCTCACATATTCTATATATGTCTGTGAAAGATGGTCCGTACCACCGATACCTTCCGCATACTCCTTGAAAGACAACGGAAGCATCGCAATCTCTACATACCTGCCAGACAAGAGTGTAGCTATCTCGCTAGAAAGCATGTAGGCATTCGAACCCGTCACATATAGATCAACTGTTGGCTTCAAATTAAGACTATTGATGATATCCGGAAAATCCGTGACATGCTGTATCTCATCAAAAAAGATGTAAGTCATCTTATCTTGCTGTATCAAAGGTTTGACATAAGAATACAGTTTTCTTGGGTCTCGCAATTCAAAATAGTCATAGTCCTCAAAATTGAGATAGATGATTTGCTCTTGCATTACTCCATGAGCTATCAGCCAGTCACGATAAATCTCCATAATAGTCGATTTACCACAACGGCGAATGCCTGTTATCACCTTGATAAGCTTTTTATCCTTGAAAGCTATCAGCTTTTGCAGATAGTTATGTCGTTCTATTCTCTTCATTTTTGTATTTTTACATGTCACGCTGCAAATATACATATTTTTTAGGAATCTACATACTAAAAATACGATTATTTAGAAAGTTTTAGGAATTGATTCCTAAAACTTTTCTTTTACGAACGTTTTTAGGAATACAAACACTAAAACTCCTCTATTTTATTAATCATGACTGATAAAAACACTCTTTTCACCTATTTTATTATGGAAAACAGCGTTTTCTCCAAAGTTCAAAACCAAAACAAGAAAAAGGCAGCACTATACATTATTATATAGTACTGTCTATCTTATTATGTTTGAACTAATTAGAACTTCAGCGAAGCTGTGAATTCTACAGTGAATGGACGGAGATAGCTACCCGTCATAATCTGATTCTTGATTCCCTTAGCCTCATCCTTGGTAATCAGCTCGGCACCAGCGATACTACCCTTGGCACCAGTCTGGTTGAGGAAGTTGACTACGGTGCAGCCGAGAGCCAGGTGCTTGGTTGCCTGCCAGTTCAAACCTCCGAAAGTCTCCCAGTGACCGTTGAAGTAATATGCCTCGTTGATGTTGGCGTAGGTCTTGCTGAAGTAACGGAAACTGGTCCAGAGCTTGATGTCCTTGGTAATCATGTAGCTTGGGTCCAACTCGATGAGGATCTGAGGAATCTCGGCTACGATATTACCTGTGGCATTGATGTTGCCAGGGGTACCATCACTGAAGGTAACCGATGTCTCATATTTCTTGTAAGTTGGCTTCTGATAAGTGAAGAGGAAGTGGAAATCGAATCCCTTGAAAGGATGAGCCACAGCATCGGTTGTCCAACCCCATGTCTGAATATCGTAAGCCATAGGAGCCGCCTTGATTTCACTGCCATGCTGCAGGTTCAGAGTTGAGTTGTTGTTGGTCTTTGATATGTAAGAGAACAACGATGTCAAACTCAACCATGAGTTATTGTAGTAGATACCTGCACGACCGAGTGGCACAGAAATCTTATCCGTATTTGGCAATGTAGCTGGGGCAAAAGCCTCGAACTTAGGATGCTGAACGATGTAAGTGAAATCGCCAGTGAAGCCGAAGTTATCGGTCAACCTATAAGTTGCTGCTACAGAGAAATCGTAGTTCAACCAGTTGTAACTCAAGTCTGCCGGAGCAATCTTAGTAGTCTTATCTGGTGCCGTAGCACCGAGATAGTAATCGGCAAAACGGCCTACGAATTCACCCTTTGCATTCTTCACTGCTGCGTTTTCACCCTTCAGCTTCTGCCACTCCAGACGGGCACCATAGTAGAGATTCAACTTGTTGGTGACATCCCAATCGTGAGTGAAGTAAAGAGCCAGCTTGTTTTCGCTTCCCTTGTAATACTCAGAGGCGTTCTTGTTGAAATCGTAGAAATAGCCATTGCGCTGGTTGGCATCCCAAACTCGCAGGGCATAGCTTCCATCTGCAGGTACACTCTGATCATACATGGTTGTATTTGAGCAATAATCGATATGGTAGAACCACTCATTCACGCCAAGACGGAAGGTAGAAGTACTGAATTTCTTGCTGAGCTCGGTGGTGAAGAGAGCCTCATCAATCTTACCGGCATTGAGACAGGACATACGGGTCTGGATGTACTGACCGTTGTAAGCCTTAGTCTGTCCGTCGATATCGCGATACATATAATTATATACGCCCTGATTGGCAGCGCTCTTCAAATCGATGATAGACATTGGTGACTGGTAAACCATAGCACCACGTGAGTGATCGTACTTCAAGGTAGCCTTCCAGTTCAAACCGTTGTCAAAACGGTAGTTGTTCATCAAGGTCACCTCACTTGACTTGTTCAGGCAGGCATCATAGAGAGAAGTCTGCTTCAACTCACCAGTACGCATATCGCGATAAGTCATCTCGTTATCGATAGGGAGATAAGAGGTGGTACCGAGTTTGAAATCTCCATACTCCTTCACGCTTCCATCACCTACATAGATAAATGGAGCACTCTGGGTAGCATAGCTATACACGTTATGGCTATTGGCATACTTATACATGGCAGTGAACTCACCACGATTGCCGTTATACTTCTTGGTAAGGAGAGCTTTGTAAATCTGAGTACGGTCCTGATAAGGAGTTGACTTAATCTTGAAGGTTCCCGGGTCGAAATCCTGATACATATTAAAGCTGTAGTACCAGTCCTTACCCAAATCACCATTCATATTCAGAGAGAATTCCTGCAATCCGAAATGATTGCTCTTATAATTCAGCGTACCATTGAATCCCTTCTGTCCCTTCTGGGTGAAAGAGTTCACGGCATAACCGATATTACCGGTAGTGATAGCTGTCTCTGCAATCTTGAGCAATCCCTGATGGCTCAAACTTGCATCACCACGCCAGATGGTATTGACAGAATGAGGATTGGTTGCGTAAGTAACAGGCAAACCATTCTCCAAAACGTTGACATCGGCAGAAGGCAAGCCTATCTGAATCTCACGAGGTCCATTCGCACTGGCTGCATTGAGCATCACATTACGATTACCCTCTTCCTTAGCACTTGAATTATCATCCTGTGCAAAAGCTGCTGTAACATTTACCAATGAAAGTGCAAGCATCATAGCTGCGCTCTTTCCATTTAAAAAGTTGTTCATACTTTAAATGTTTAATTTGTTAGCGTTAATGTTTTGATTTCTGCTGCAAAAGTACATAAAGGTCTGAACAGCGGCTTAAAAAATCATTTCATCGAATAAAAAAATCCGTTCATTGTAACATAATTGCTATTACATGAACGGATTTTTACACTTTTCTGCTACTTCTTTACCATTTTTCTATATAAAACTGCTACCATTTCTCTCTCGCTTCCATTCGAGCATTTTATCGTATACTTTTCTTTTAAATATTCTTTTTCTCATAACTTACTGATTTTGATCGCAAAGATACAGATAAGTTCCAAATCCCCCAAATGTTTTATGTTTTTTGTAGCAGCATGAATTATAAAAAAGGGAGTAAACAGCTGACAAAAACTACTTATATTTTGCTCTAACGCCTTTCAGAACATGTGTTTGAACAAAATATAAGCATATTAATATAGGCTAAATGGTAACTGTAGCTTTCTTGATTTTCCCTAAATCACCAGACTGAACTATACCTTCTATCCAGTTGATATTAAACTGCACACCATGAAGATTAAGTTTGACCACCATATCATTCTCATGTTGCTCCTTATATAAAGGCATATTCATCAAACTGCTCCAATCAAGATTTTTCATTTGGTAGAAGTTAAGACATATGGACTTGATGACCTGCTTAAAGGTAACCGTGAGGTCATTACGGCTATAACTCTTATCAAGCAAGTCGTTTGCCCAAGCTGGAACAAGTACAAGATTCCACAGATTGGTAAACTTGATAGGGTCGTACGCCTCGCCCCAGATATGCGAAATCTTGTAATACTGGATAATACTTTTCTGACCTTGACTCACCGTATAACCAAACTTATTCTTGATGAGACTTCTTACTGCATAATTATTATCCTTATCGATTTGCACTGGATGACCATTGTAAATTATGGAGCTAGTAGTTTCACTTTGCTTCACTATTTTGTCTTTGGTCATTTCCGGGTATAGCGCTTTATAGTTTTCCGTCCAGCGAGCAGGAAGTTTATCGTTCTTCTGAATAGCACTTCTTATATCATTGTGACGTTGTGCAACAATTTCTGGATCGAAGAAATAAGAATTGTCTAAGACCAAACGAATAAAACCGAAAATATCAAGACCAAGGGCTTGCAACAAAGACTCCGTGCCATCTATTCTGGTAACAAAGTTCTCTACCACATTAGCTACAGAAGTATAACCTTGACGCCATTTTGCTTTATTTTTAGACAGATTCTTGGCATTCTTAGCTATATAATCCTCGATAATCTTGATATACGCAGCAAGACCAGACTGATAATTACTCCATGTCTTTGATGCTAAATCTTCGACATCAATTCGTATATTACTATATTGCCTGACACTCTTTACCAAGGTCAGCATATTCTTCAGTAGAGCAACAGTCTTGTCTGCATCCCAGTCTATCATTTGTTGGAGATTAGCGAGAACGGCACCAAGACCGTTCTTGCTAAATAATTGTTTATGAAGGTTGATGACATATTGAGGATACTGGCTTTGTTTAGCCAGCAACTCATCATAGAGGAACAAGTCCTCTTTCTTAATATCTACATTATTATACATTGCTTCACCTATCTTATAGTTCTACAATACTGTTACTTCTTACTCTACGACCACCTTTTTGATACTACCATCGTTATACTTCACAATGTTCAAACCCTTGACTGGTGTATCCAGTTTCTGACCATCCACAGAGTAGCGAGACACTTCTTTGGCATCCGACTTTGTCGTTACAGCGCCAATGCCTGTAGGGTCAAACTCCACAATTTTGCTAAAGTAATCCCAGCCAGATGTAACATAATAATTTCCAAATGATCCTTGCGGTACGTATAGAGTGCATTTGTTTGCATCTATTCCTGAAAATACGTTAGAATCCACAGCAACAGGATCTGGTCTATAAGAATACAAAGAAGTCAAATTATAGCAATTCCCAAAAACTTGATTTCCTATACTAGTCACACAAGAAGGGATTACTACTGAAGTCAATTTACTACAGTCCATAAATGCCTTATCTCCTATACTAGTTACACCAGAAGGAATGTCTATTGAAGTCAAGCCACTGCAACCACTAAAAGTACCCTTTGCTATACTAGTCACACCTGAAGGAATGTCTATTGAAGTCAAGCCACTGCAACCTGAAAATGCCCAATCCCCTATACTAGTCACACCAGAAGGAATGTCTATTGAAGTCAAGCCACTGCAACCACTAAAAGTACCCCATCCTATACTAGTCACACAAGAAGGGATTACTACTGAAGTCAATTTACTACAGTCC
>USSA01000029.1 GCA_900557255.1 uncultured Prevotella sp. | reverse complement strand
ATTATGGTCCTTGTTCCGATATTTCAGCTCCAGGCAAAGGTATCTATAGCTCATTCCCTTCTAACACCTTTCAATCATGTGATGGAACAAGTATGGCAGCACCAATAGTTACAGGAACTATTGCTTTGATGAAATCGCTTAAAAAGGACATTACTGTAGCGCAAGCTCGGAATGTACTTTATAATACTGGTGCTGATGTTTACGGATTAATTCCTCCTATGGTTTTGGTTGACAAGGCTTTAATGGCAGTTAAAAAAGGTGACTTCAGAGAACCTACAGAACGGAAAATAAAACCTGTACCAGATGGTGATGGGGATGATTCTGCTGCAGGTCGAGTAGTTGACGTTGAAGATATATCAGACACCCCAACACCCACACAACAAACTGGCGGAACTGATTATGAGGCAATTCGTAGAAAAATAGCAGAATACAAAAAGAAAATAACAGAATTAGAAAAACTTTTACCGAATAAATAATATGTATAGAAATCTCAAATTTTCATGGGCGCATATTCTATTATTCTTGGCAATAATTTTTATAGGATATGTAACGTATGTAGGAATAACCTATAAATTAGACAAAGGGCTTACTGAACCATTGTGGTATACTTTGGGAATAGTCGTACTTCTACTTTTTTGGTTCTTTGGTGTTCAACAATTAAAAGGTGTTGATAATAATTACAAGTTTTCAAGATGCATTCTTTTTGAACGTGTTTTATTAATCTCTTCTCCTTTCGTTTTTTTATTATGTATGGGACCATTCAATCATGCATGGAATGTTGCCAATCATAGTGATGAAATTGAGGAAAAATTTAGGAATGCCATTAGTTCATCAACCAATATGTTTGATGAATATAATAAATATAGTAGCAAACGTATCGTTGATTACCAAAACTTTTTGCAGCGTGTAAAAGATTGTAAGGATATTCAGCCGTCTGTTTATCAACGTATAGGATTCGATGGTAAGAATGATGATCGCAAAATTAATAGCGAGGTCGCTACGTTAAAGCGGCAATTAACAGAGAATTACGATAGTCTACAAACAGAGGCAACTTCTTGGATTAATCGTGCTAATCAAAATACAAGTGTTTGGAATGTTTTTTTAGTAGGTAATATTAAAGAGATAAAAAATGCCATAACAGACTGGAATAAACAGTTGCATAATTTCTCATCTGTAATATTATCAACGGAAAACAATAGTGACGGTAATAAAGTCCTACCATTTGATTATGATTATAATGAAATAAAATCGACTTTAAAGAACTTAGATTCTCTTAGCGATATTTACACTGCGGATGATGACTTGTCTTACACTGCAATATTATTAGGATTCATACTATATCTGATGATGATATTGCCTTATTTTGTTCAAAAACGAAATGGAGTTAGCACCTATACTTTATTTGGAAGACGATGGGTAGGCAACGATATAAATCCAAGCATAAATCGTTCTATTAAAAAGCCAGAAATAGGTCCAATAGATATGGGAGACAATAATTACAAACATGAAAGAAAAGGAAACGATTTTCATGATGAAATATTAGCATCACCAATCTTAGACGATGTTGACAACGAAGAAGATGATAGAGAAAGCAGACGCCGTCTTAGAAGAGAGCGAAGGAACAAACGTGAACAAACTCACGAGAAGCATCGTTATCACAATGATGATGAAGAAGATGATTCTGTAATAACACCAATAGAAAATATATAACATAATGAACAAAGAAGACATATTTGATAATTTACCAGAATTTACAGCGCAAGATTTGTTTAAATATATTAGACAAGGTGTTGTAACTCTGCCTGAGCTAAAAGATCCTCACAACGTGGACGAGCCGATGAAAGCATCCGTTCGTAAAGAACTCGAGGATTTGTTAAAAAATGCAGAACCTAATGATTGGGCCGCTGCATTAAAAGAAGATACAATAAATGCGTATCAGAAGTATTTAGACGATTATCGTGAAGGTATCCATCGACAGGAGGCAAGAAATGCAATTAGTCGATTGAAAACGCAATCTGCAAAAAAGGAAGCTGATATTCGCAAATCTGAAGATAAAATTCTTTTTGATAGTATCAATAAAAGCGACAAGAAAGCGTTGCAAGACTTTATAGATGAGCATAAAGATAATGCCTATGTCGATGAAGCTAAAAAATTATTGAATGAGCTTGAGAACAGAGATTATATCCATTACGGAATGGAGGCTCTAAAAGAAGATATACTTGCGACACAAACAGATAAGTCTATTAACGATCCTAATAAGCAAATTTTAGAACTAATTGAAGCTGCTTTTACAGTCGGAACAATAGACATAGACGATTTGCTCGACGAAATTGAAGATGACAACAATTTTCTCAATGCATGGGTAATAAAGGAACTTGTAAAGAAACAACGACTTAATTATCGTGACCTTGAAGATATTGGAATCAAACCAGATTTTATCCAAAAGTTAGCTGGAAATGTACAACGTACAAGATTTGATGTTCCAGAATCTATATCAGAGATTTCTCGCAAAGAAACAACCGAGGTGTATTTTTGGGGAATTCCTTCGTCTGGTAAGAGTTGTGCTTTAGGTGCAATAATAAGCGTTGCAGGAAATGGTCAAGTTGCCAAAACAATGACATTGGATAGCGAATGTCAAGGATTTGACTATATGAACAGACTTCCTCAGTGCTTTCTCTCTAATGGAACAGTCTGCGTTCTTCCAGAAGGAACCCCTACTATGTCAACATACGAAATGGGATTTGACTTAACTGACCAAAAAGGATTGGTTCATCCTATCACTTGTATTGATTTTGCAGGTGAATTAATAAAATGTATGTATAAGACGTTTGCCAAGAAGCCATTAACAAATCAAGAGAAAAGTGCGTTAGACACCCTAACAAATATCCTAATCTCTAACAGAACAAGCAGTAGAAAGATACATTTCTTTGTTGTTGAATATGGAGCGGAAAATCGTCAGTACGAAGGCTTACCTCAGATTAATTATCTCAAAGCAACATTGAATTATATCAATAGTCTGAAAGACAATAAGGGCAATAGCATATTTAAGACTTCAACAGACGCTATATACTTGGTAGTTACAAAGGTTGATAAGCTCAAAGCCCATAAGGGACTGAATAAGAGTGCTTTGTTAAGTGAACATGTTATTGACCATTATGGAGATTTCTATAATGGCTTAAAACAAATTTGCGAGGCCAACCAAATAAATGGAGGTAAAGTTTCTGTATTGCCTTTCTCTTTGGGCAAAGTTTGTTTTCAAAATTATTGTAAATTTAATACAGCCTACGCTGAATCTATCGTAAATCTTATTATGGAACGAAGTGATGGATATAGAATAGGTAAACGTGGACTGTTAGAATCAATATTAAGAGGATAATCATGGATAAAATTGGTATAATTGTAAGCAGGGTAAGTTCTGGGGCAGAAATACTCTTTTCAAGCGAAGCTGCAAAACAATGGCAGAACGAAGCACTTGACACTCGTAACTATCTGAAATGCATTGATATTGAAAAAATATCAGAAGATAAGTTTGATTCCACCTTTTTCGATTTCGTTACATTCGGAAAGGATGTTGCTTTTATATGCACTAATAAATATATTTCTGGAAGAGACAGTGATTTAATTTCTGCCATGATTGTCGTCCCTGGTTTTGTGGATATAAATGGAAAGGAGTTGGCTGATATTTTACGCACTACCAAGGAGATTCTTCAAGAAACAAAACGAGATGACCAAAAGCTTGAGCAAATTTGTTCCATTGATTATGGACCAAAGCAAGTGCAGAATCATTCTGTACCAAGCGTAGAACCAAATTCGGAAGGACAATATGCCTATCGTTATTATGGTTCTGGCACACCGTTTTCTTTGCCTGAAATTTTAGGATCCATTTTCCAAAATTACTATTGCAATTATAAAGCAGTATTGCTTATAGATGCAGAATCTGGAATTTCTCCAAAAGAAGGATTGAAAGATTTAACCGAATCAGACTTTAAAAACAGTTGCATTTTAGAGTATCCTAAATCTGTTCCATCGGATATAGCAATGAAGGTAAATGGGAAACTATTTACCCAAAGTCTTTTGTTTGACGAAGGACAACAGATAATACTTGATATTTCAAGAAAAGGATGTTGGCCCATTAAAGAAAAAATTATATTAGATCAACCTGTAAAAACAATTAGTTTAGCTAATTTAGAATGGGATGTCAAGGTTGATTTGACATGGTTTCAAGTCTGTGACAAGGCTGCTCCTGATACCCAAATACCATCTTCGTCTGTAAAAATTACGATTAATGATAAAGAAGTAGACAGAGATGGATATAATCGTTTCAATATCCATGAACTAACTTCCGCTATAATTGTGGTTGATGTCACAGGATTTGAAGAGGCTCGTTTTAAACCATTGAATTTATTAAAGGTAAAGCGACCAATAACTTTACCTTTAAAGAAACTACCTAAAAAATACAATTATTTAATTTTTGAAGGTTGCAAAGTGCCTAATGAGGCTATTTCTTTCTCGTTTGAAGCAACTCATTATAACGAGAACAAATCACCTATTGCAGGATATAAGATAGACCATTTTTCCAATAGCAAGAAAGCATTTATTCTTGTGAAGAATGGATATGGATGGAAAAAAATAGCAATCGGATTGGTGGTTTTCTTATTTGCTTGTATCGGAATAATTTCATCTTGTGCTTGGTTATATCATGGAATGTTTTCAGAAGAAATATCAAAATGCGAAAGATGTGGGAAGGAATATCAAGGAGAGAGTTGTCCTAATTGTAAAACATATTCTCAATGTCCTACATGTGGAAAAGATATGATTAATGGGGAATGCAGCGAATGTAATAAGGCTATGTCCGAAGACGAGATAAAATATCTCAAACAAAATACTAAATGTTGGAATAGAGATGATATGCAAATGATCTCAAATAAACTTGCTGAGTTATTTGACGATATTAATAATAGAAAATTTTCAAAAATTATAAATTATTGGGATCCTCAAATTCAGAATTTGAATATTTCTTATTGGAAAGACATACTCAAAGTGGCAAGAGAGGGATTGAATAATGGTCAATTATATAATAAGCCTGGCGATAATAAAATAAACATAAAAAATTATACAAAAAGTTCATTGACTGGTGGTGACTCTTCGACTGGTGGTGGTTCTACAACTGGTGGAGGCTCTTCGACTGGTGGTGGTTCTTCGACTGGAGGCGGCTCTTCGACTGGTGGAGGTTCTTCAACTGGAGGTGGCTCTTCGACTGGTGGAAGTTCTTCAACTGGAGGTGGCTCTTCGACCGGTGGAGGTAAAATACATGGGTTGGGTTAGAATTAAGTAGATATGAAAAGAATTATTATCAAATCAATATTAATTGTTGGGGCCATCCTATTGGCTATAGGAGCTATTTTGTATTATAAAAATACAGTAATGGACCCACCGAAACAATTTGTTTTTGAAAATTCACACAATAAAGCTTTGTGTAAGGAAATAAAATTACTAACGAGTGATTCTCTTGAAATTCAATATGCAGATGTTCTTTATATGATCAACAGGGATGAAGTTGAAAAACTTGTTGGAAGAGACACTTTGGATCTTCGTATAGAAGATGCACTTATAAAATACATTCCATTATTCATTTCAAGATGTAACTCTTCATTTGCAGCATCCGTTTGGAATACTCCTGAATGGAGTCACCATTTCATGAAGAATAGAATTTACCAACTAAAGCATTTTGAAAATTCTAAAGGGAATCTTGTTGTTGAACCAAATTCTAAATACATCAAACAATTAGATGATGTCTTAAAAGTGATAGACAATTATGACAATGCTTGGCAACTTGCTTATAGTACAGATTACAAAAATTTGGAAATAACCAAAAATAGAGTAAGACAGGCCGGGGTATATCTTAATGATGACAAGCTGAAAAATTGTGTCGCTTTAGTTCAAAAATTAAAAGAGTTGCCGTCTGCAATACAAGCCTCTCACTTGGCTTATCTAAAAAGAAACAGTAAGTTGTATTGCGGTGGCATTAAGGGATATAATACATATCTATCAGCTTTAAAAAATATTCTGAATAATAAAATACCAGAATACGTATCTTATTATGGAAACAGTGATGAGACAAATGCAATAAGAAGAGACTTGCTAGATGAGCAATATACACTATTGAACAGTTTCGTTTCTTATGTTTTAGACAAATACAATTTTAACGATTATAAGTCTTATTCTGATTTTAACACAACAGTTTATAATTATATAAGTACTTATTTGGGAAACTCTGGAAAGAAAGAGGAACTAAAGAAAAGGTTAATAGATGGTTCTCTTGGTCAGGATGAGTTTTATAATTGAAAATCGTAAAATATTATGTTTAGAAATATTATTTTATTCTTCGTTACAATGATTTCTTGCACTTGCTCTTATGCACAAGAAGATGTTACTGTCACTATATCGATGAACAAATGGAAAGCAATGGAAGAAAGTGTTAAGCATTTGAATGATAGCATTACAAGTTTAAACAAGATAATAGTATCAAAAGATACGTTGATTTCAAATAGAGAAAAGATCAATGAACAGACTTTTAAAAAACTACAAGCTGTTAATTCTGAATGCACAAAGTTGAATGTCGTTATCAACAAGATGAAGTCAGATAGTATTGATAGTTCTAAAATGTTAGGCGACCTTCGTTCTCAACTACTTTCTGCCCAAAAACAATTGGGACGTGTTGATACGATGACAATACAGGTCATCATTACATATATGAACCTCAAATGTTCCAAAAGTAAAATAAATACGCTAAGGAAGAATTTTGCAAACATAGCCAATCAGACTATAAAAAAAGACTATAAAGAATGGGATACATTATTGTCATATTATAGCCGAACATACGAAGAGGTGAGAAACATTGTATTGGACGCTTTTAAGAAAATACCTTCAGCAACCATGCCTGCGTTGAAAGACAGATATATTTCTGAGGCAGACCAAAAACTATCAAACCTTCCTTATATGAAATTGTATTTCAATAATAATGACTGTTCAAGCCCATATCTCAACACCATGATAAAAGAAGCAAAAACCGCAATCAGCATATCAAAACGTGCTGATGAATTCAATAAGTTTTTGAAATCATATCCTTTAGATTAATAGCTTGAAATATAAGGGGTATAGTAGCGCAGTTCCTTACAGAAAATCTGAAACCAATATTGCCTTTTATGGAAGCAGACATTTGGGTGGCTGGTGGTAACATTACAGCAACAATGAAAGACCACACTCTTCGCAAATACAATTTGCAAGGTGAGTTGATTGACGATTTCTTGATTAGTAATGTTGACAGATTATTGTATGACACCGATGAAATACGATATACTACGGCAAAGAACTATGATGATGACGGAAATCTAACGGGAGAGACCGAAGAAGCAGAACCAACACCTTATCAAAAGACTGCAAATTGCAAAAAATATGAAGCAGAACTTGGTTGGTATGGGTTGATGTCACCAAGTGGAAAAGCCATTACTCCTCCAAGATATTGCGATATTACAGCCATTGGCTACGACTTGTATTTATGTAAAACTGATGATATTAGAGGTGAAGTTCTGAATGGTAAAGGTGTAAGAGTTAGGTAAACGACTCTCTCATTTACTCATTGATAAAGCTGACAACGCAAAAGACTTTTCAATAAGATTCAAAAGGATGGTAGGATTGAAACTCTTGCCATCCTTTTTGCATGTAAGGTGGAGATGGCTGCCTGTACTACGACCGGTATTACCTGTTACACCAACTATGATACCAGGATAAACATATTCTCCTTTACGAACTATGATTGAAGACAAATGACAATAGCTGATATAAAACTTGCCATGCCGCAATGTAACATAGTTGCCAGAACGATTGTCATACCCTACCTTTTCGACAATACCATCCATCATGGCATAGGCAGGTTCGTTCTTCGCACGAAGATCCAAACCGTTGTGCCATGATAGTTTACCTGTGATAGGGTCACGACGATAGCCGTAAGGACTGGTGACTTTGATTGATTTCAGTGGATAAGTGAAGCTTGGATAGCTACTTGTCCACTGTTTTTGTTTGCTATCCACAGAGTCTGTTTCCTGTTGAAGTAGATTTGCTTGTATAGAATCTACAGGTTGATTGGCAGGAGGCAGAAACTTCTCCTCCACTTTCTTGACTTTGTAACGGCATACGTTGTCGCTGACGGTATTGAACTGCGCTTTTGCACTCGATACCGCCAGACAACTTATTACCCATAATGCCACTGTTTTCCTTTTCATGGTGCAAAGTTAGGGAAAGAAATCAGGAGTGATTGTCGATGCTATAAAAGTATAACATAAAATAAGATTAAAGTATGATTGAGAGTATGAAGTGATGATATAATCATAATAAAACGGAAAAGATTGGACGACGGAGCATAGGCTTTCTTGTATTCATGTGCGAAGACTTAACTTTGCATGGCAATATGCAAAGTATCATTCAAAATATAATCAGAATATGAAAAGAAACTCATTTGAAGAAAGCGAAGTGCCGTACCAGACACTTGCCAAGTTCGGTCTCACCCATGAGATGATAGAAGACCTGCCGATGCATGCCTTGGAGGACATCAGCAATGGTCGTCCATCGCCAGTGTTGCCTGTGAAAATGGAAGTAAACGAGGGATATAGCATCAAGAGCAGAACACGGTTTGCCTTGGTGAGAATGGCAGATGGAAACGTAGATGTGATGTTCTATCCTGTTTTGAAGTATGCCCCATTGGACAAATTCACCAAGGAGCAGCAGGAACTATTGAAGCAGGGCAAGGCAGTTGTGGCAAATGTGAATATTCCCGATGGCAATCCTATCAAGGCATTCGTGCAGATTGACGGAGAGACCAACCAAGTGATGGCTGTGCCGACACCTGTGATTGGTAGAAACTTGCAGGTGCTATCTGACGAACTCAGTCTTGGAGGAACGGAGCTAAAGAGCATCCAAAATGGCGAGGCACTGACATTTGCCGTAGAAGATGAACCTGTGACCGTAGGCATCGACCTGAAGAGCGACACAGGCATCCGCTTCGCCAACGGTGATGGTGAGCAGTGGCGCAAGGAGGGCAAGCGAGAGTGGGACAAATATACCTTCGGCATCTATGGCTGTTGGGTGATGGACGATGATGGCAACCTCGACTATGTTCCAGAGGAGGAATATACCGAAGAGTTATGGAATGAGCAAAAGAAAGCTGCCGGAAGACATGCATCGGCTGTCGCAAGGAAGTAACGTGAAACATCAAACTTAGGGAAGAAATGAGAAAAGGACCATATTATACAGAAGACATCCTCGTGGAGAAGATGCAGAGCGGTGAATACGGTTGGCTTGATTATGTGAACCATTTCAGTGAGGAATGGCAGAACGAGTATGAGGAATACTGCAAGGAACACGCCCTGTGTATCGGCAACGAGAGTGCGGAACGGTTTGTGAAGTACAAGGACGAGCTGTTGGAGCAAGGAATGGAAACAGAGAACGCTTAATACAATCATGCTATGGCGATAAGAAAGAACTTGAATCCAAGACAGATGGACTTGCAGCAAGAGATGCGTGACATCCTGATGCGCAATGGTATGCAAGCCCATATCATAGCCAATGGTGATGGTTATCAGTTAGTGGTGCAGGGACACGATTCCCCACTTCTGACCTATAACCTCACCGAGAAACAGATGTTGGCATTGACTGATTGGGGAACCAACTCTGCTAACAAGAAGGCATATAACACCTTTACCAGCATCATAGGCAAAGACTTCTATATGCCGAGAAACCTTGTCCATGCAAGGAATGCTAACGGAAGAGTGGCTATGGGGCTGCATGGATATAGGATTGGTGCTGGAGAGTACGGACGGTTGGGATGGAGTCCAGAGTTTTTAGGTTGGACACCGAGAATGCAGGACGGCTATCATCTACGCAGAGTCGGTGGACAGATGTTCTATGCAGGAGCACCGATGGTAGCGGAAAGACCTGACAGAAGACTGAAACCTGGTGAGTTAACCTCTGGAGGTTATGGCTTTTACTATAAAGGACAGCAACAAGTAGCATCACAAGCAGACGTATTACAAAACCTGCAAGCCGTGATGACACCTGTAGAAACACGTCCAAGAAGTCAAGAACCAGCCAAACCCTACAAGGAACTGATAAGCTCACCTGTATATTTCTCCAACGATCAATGGCAGGAATGCCTGTCTTCACACGGTATCATCATCGATGAGAAGGCAAAGACACTCACCATCCAATCAGAAAGCACCAAGAGTGATATGGTGTATGACTTGACCGATGATGAATTGAAGGCATTGACCAACAATTCCGTCAAGCAAGCGGCAGTAGCCAAACGACTGGAGATACTGAACAATGTTATCAAGGATGATTTCGCAGACAAGATAACAATGGATATGCTCAATAGCAAAGAGCGCATCCATATCAGTTTGCGTCCAGAGGTGCAGCAGGAGTTGGATGGCAAGATGAAGTTGCAGTCAACAGTAGAACCATTGCAAGTACAGCAAGAGCCAGTGAACAACAAAGTAGGTGTTGTGGATGGCCAGGATTTGGACGAGAGTAAGGGATGGTTCCGTGAGGGCAAGCATGGCAGAGAAGTAACAGTTGGTGAGATACGAGTGGAGCCAGCGGAGCAGGAAGGCAAGTACCGCATGACCGCCATCATTAACGGAGAACGAGTAAGCCACGAGATAACGCAGAAGCAGTATGACAAGTTCATGGCTGTGGATGACTACCATCGCATGAAACTCTTTTCCAAGATATTCGGTGAGGTGGATATGAAAGACCGCACCAGTTTGGGAACCAAGATAGGAGCTGCATTATTAGCAGGATTGGGTGTGGCAGCGGAAGTCGGCAGTGAACTACACCGACCACACGGTAGTCCGGTGGTGATTGTTGACCATCATCATGGTGCAGTACCTCCACCGCCTCGTCCCTATTTCAAACCAGGAGTAGATACACCGATGGATGTGGCGGCGAGAAACTTTGAAGCTGCCATGAACCAAGAAGTATTGCATCCTCACATGGGAAAAGGACTATAACGGAATACGCTTATGGCAAACAACGAACTGACATACAATGACTTCTTGCAGCGACTGAACATACAGGAACTGTTGGTGGACGCAGGCTATCAGTTGAACAAGCGAGATGGTTTGCGCTATCCGTCGTATGTAAAGGTGGACAGTCATGGACAGCGAGTGAGAGGCGACAAGTTCATTGTCACTGGCAATGGCAAGTGTTGTTTTCAGCCACCAGAACAGAAAAACTACAACGTGATAGGTTTCATCAAGGAGCATCCTACGCTGTTTGATGATTACAAGCCTGGTATGTCATTGGACAGACTGGTGAATGTGGTATGCAACAGACTGTTGAATAATCCCATTGATGTGCGTGAAAGCAGAGTGGCAGAGCCCAAGCGAGATGCCAAGCCCTTTAACCTGTCAGACTATGACATCTTGCGTTTCAACCCAAGGGAAAAGGACACCCAACGGAAACACTATCCTTACTTCAAGGAAAGAGGCATCAACATGGGGACACAGTTCGCCTTTCACAAGCATTTCTTCTTGGCGACCAAGCATCGAAATGACGGATTGAGCTTTGCCAATCTCGCCTTTCCACTGTCCTTGCCGTCCAAGCCAGACAGCATCGTTGGATTGGAAGAGCGAGGCAGACCCAGACGAGAGGACGGTAAGGCATATAAGGGAAAAGCAGAAGGAAGTAACAGCAGTGAAGGACTATGGATAGCCAACCTGACAGGCAAGCCATTGAAAGAAACCACAAATATTCTATGGTTCGAGAGTGCATACGATGCCATGGCCGAGTACCAAATCAACCCGGTGAAGAGCGTGTATGTCTCGACAGGAGGCACACCTTCTAAGGGGCAAATAAAGGGAATGCTGGAAGAGACCCGACAAGCGAACCATTATTTGGGATTTGACAAAGACGAGGCAGGACGTGGCTTTGTGAAGAACTTCAAGACTATCGCCAAGGAAATGGGATTTGCAGACTTCACAGTACAATCCTATCATCCTTTAGGGCAATACAAAGACTGGAACGATGCCTTGCTTGGCAAACGAGACCAACGGTTGATAGACCAAGGAGAGATAGACTTCGACTATTCCAAATTTGCCAAGGAGCAGGAAGCTGAGAGATTGCAACAAGAGCAAGAACGGAAACAGCAAGAAAAAGAGGAACGGACATCGGGCTTTCGCAGATAAAGGTTGATGTCATTATAAAAAAAGGAGAACTATGCAGCAGACATATCGGTATAGAAACATCATCATCAAGCCCCATTGGATGCAGTTTGTGATAAACGAGCTGCACTTGCTTGTGCTTATAAGCGTAGGCTTTGTATATGCAGGTATTGATGATGCCGTTCTCTCCACTTTGGTGTTTGTCCTCTCGCTCTTGCTTTCCCTATGCTTGGCATATCGGCTAGCCTATATGTGCAGGATGCGATATGTCATCGGCAATGAACAACTGGTATATGAGCATGGCGTGTTTCATCGGGAAGTGGATTATCTGGAACTATACCGTGTAGTGGATTTCAACGAAAGTCAAACTTTCATGCAGCAACTATTCCGATTGAAAACCGTTAGCATATATTCTGGAGACAGAACGACACCAAGGCTTGACATTATCGGAGTACCGATGAAGGAAAACTTGGTAACAGCCATCAGAGAACGAGTAGAAACCAACAAACGCAGGAGGAGCATCTATGAGATTACAAATAGGTAAGATATGGTTGATAGCAATTATGGGCACAGCAACGGCATCGGAAGCCAAGGCACAAGTGGTGTCATCCAATCCCTTGGAATGGATGGCATTGGCAGAAGGCAACGAACAGATCAACGGTGAGATTGAAAAGCAAATCAACGGACAGACCAAGACTGCGATATTGCAGAACACGATGGCAGCTGAGTTCAACCAGATACACAAATGGGAGAAGAAGTACAACAGCTACTTGAAATCAGTGAACGGCTATGCCTCGTCGCTAAAAGCCTGTACCCATCTGTATGATTATGGCGTGAAGATTTTCATCACGCTCGCCAAGTTGAAGACAGCTATTGCCACTAATCCGCAGGGCATTGTGGCAAGTATGAGCATGAACAACCTGTATATCGAGACGGCAACGGAACTGGTATCGGTTTTCAATCTGCTGAATGATGCCGTGGCAAAAGGTGGAACGGAGAATATGCTGACAGGAGCAGACCGCTCCAAAACCTTGTGGGCATTGAACGACAAGTTATCAGCATTTCAGAAGAAGCTCAACAAACTGTATCTGAGCATCCGCTACTATACAATGAGTGATGTGTGGAATAATGTCACGGCAGGGATGATAGACAGAAATAATGGTGAGATTGCTACGCAAGCATTGGGACGTTGGCGGAGAGCTGCCAAAGTCAGTACACCATAATAATATAAAAGCATTCGAGTATGAGAACATGGATATTTTGCTTTGGCATCATGCTGCTTTCTGTCTGCAAGGTGCAAGCCCAGAACGACCCTGTATTGGCAGGAATGATATATGCCTATACAGACAAGGCTGAAAAGGAGTTAAAGAACCAGGAGAAGGTGATGCTGATGCAGACCACCGGGCATATCTGGTTGAAAGAGGAAGTGGAAGGAACCACCAATCTGCAACAAGAGTTCAACAACTATTTGGACTCGTTCCGCTCCATCGTGGTGTATGCTGCACAGGTATATGGTTTCTATCACGAGATAGACCGACTGGTGGATAACTTGGGAAGTTTCACAAAGCAACTGGACAAACATCCGAGCAATGCCCTTGCTGTGGCACTGTCCGCTAAACGCAATAAAATCTATCGGGAGTTGATAATGGGCAGCGTGGAGATAGTGAATGACATCAGGCTGGTCTGCTTGTCAGGCAACAAGATGACCGAGAAGGAACGAGTGGAAATAGTTTTCGGCATCCGCCCCAAGCTGAAGGTAATGAACAAAAAGCTGCAACGGCTGGCCAAGGCGGTGAAGTACACCTCGATGTCGGACATCTGGGCAGAGATAGAAGAAGGAAGTCACGACAAGGCAGACAAGAAAACCATCGTGAAGGACTGTATGAACAGATGGAAGCGAAACGGAAAGATCAAATAACTACAAAAAGATACGACTATGAGTATATGGGCAAAGATAGCAAAGTATGGTGGCAGTGCCTTGAAAGGTGCAGGTAGTGTCGCCAAACAAGGACTGAAATCTGCAAGCAATACGGCTGTGCATCCCACCCAAGCACTAAGAGGCGCAGGAAGTGCAATGAAAACAGCCGCCGTGGGCAGCGCTGCAGGATATGTGGCATGGCAGAACCTTGTCAACGACAAGAGCATGGTGGAGATAGCCAGTGATGTGGTGGTAGGAAAAGACACCACGGAGAAAATATCCGAAGCTGTGGAAGACGTGAAAGGACTGAAGAACAAGGCTGGAGAAGCTGTGGATGCTGTGAATGGTGCCATGGGCGACATCAACAGCAAGTGGAGCGGAATGAGCAACTTCTTCCGTGGCATCTTCGGAGGCAACGGACTGGAGATGTTCGGCAACTTCTTCAAGAACTTAGGGAAAGGAAATGTGTCGGGACTGAGCCTTGCAGGACTGGTAACAGCAGCGTTCCTCACTTTCGGACGTTTCGGATGGCTTGGCAAGATAGCAGGAGCCATGCTCGGCATGATGCTCATCGGCAACAATTCCAACATCAAGAACATCGTCAGTGGTGATGGCGGTCAAGGAAGAAATGTGAACGAAGCAGAAACGACCGCACGCAGTGGCGGCATGAAACGATAAAAACATAAAACGACAACAACATGAGATATACAGAAGAGATGATGCTGCAATCAAAAAGCGGCTTTTGCATGCCCTTTGAGGAGCGAGGCAAGGACGTGGAACTGACACTTGGATATGGAAAACAGAAGCATCCTGTAACTGGAGAGCCATTCTTCCACCACGGACTGGACTTTGAGGCAAACCACTATCTGCTGTCAGCCTTGGCAAGCGGAACGGTATCGGGCATTGGCAATGATGCGACACACGGCATCTACCAAGTGATACGCTACGGCAAATATGAAGTGACCTACGCCCACCTTGCCAACGTGTTCGTGAACTTCGGACAAACCGTGAAGGCAGGAAACATCGTGGCATTGAGCGGTGACAGACTGCATTTCGAGGTGAAGTTTGACGGCAAGGAAATCAATCCGATTGATTTTCTGACCATGCTATATGGCAATGTGAAGGCAATGGAACAGACCGGTAAGACAGGTTTTCCTGAGTTTGAGACCTACGACATGAATATAGCCACACAGTATGACAAAGACCAGAAAGAGATAGAAGAATTGATGCTGCGCTTCATGCCATCGTATATGGAAGACCTGTATAAAGGTATGTATGTGACACCGCAACATGCAGAGCAGTCGCTAAGGAACATCTTTACCTTGTCCGCGGCGAAACACTATTTCTATGAAGCTATGCCATCCATCAGCAATCCGTTAGGCATCGGGCAGAGAGCCATGCCCTTGGCTTGCAAGGTGCAGAACCTGCTGATTGCGGACTTTTTGAACTATCTGGCATTGCGGCATGGCATCTATCTGTCCACATTGAGCGAAGTTCTAAAAAAAAACTCCATGACGAAGCCATAAGGACGAGTGGCATCATCGACCCGCTTGCTGAACTGGACATCGATGTGCAGAGCTTTGATATTCCAAGGTTGGTGAGCGTCTATCCCGACCGTGCAGGAGTGAGATGGTGGACAAAGGCGTGGTTCAATAACCGAGAGGAAGGAGAATGCTCCGTGGAGATAGAACTGCAGCAAGCCATCCTCTTCATCCATGACAGAATAGAGAAGGACTCTTGGCTGGAGGAATACTTTCCAAAGCAGATGGAAGTGTATCACCAAGCCATCGAGCAGACAAGAGAACAGATATTAGGTCAACTAAACGTAACGCTATAATGAGTACTATCAAGAACCCGACACGCTTTGCCGAACTGGAGTATTGCCTTCAAGGATATTTTGACGGCAAGCTGGCACCTGTGATGAAACAGGTGCGAGATGACTTGACTCACAAGCAACTGGAGGAAAGAGGCAGATACCAGAGCAGTTTGGCAGGAGTGCTTGCTTCTGCCAATCCGTATGCCGACAACACCGAGTTTGTTCTAAAGCAAACAGGCAAATGGAACAGCAAAACCACGGAGGACTATCTGGCGATGTGCAACCAGAAAATATGGAAGGACAAAAACATCGTGAAGGATTTGGCTCTTCTTGCTGGCGAGTGGCGCAATGCCGTGGTGAAGGAAATTGGACGAAGCAAATACGACGCTTTGTCGAAAGCCTGTGGCGAGGATTTGGCATACGCATACGTTGCACAAAGGATGGAAGACCTGATGATTGGGAAACTCGTCAAGGACAATACACCCAAATCAACGATGGAGTACATCTTGCGAAAGGCAGCACAAAACAGCATCTGGGGACTGCAAGAAGAACTGATGAAGTCACCATTGACGGCTGAGATAGAAGCTCGTGGCGAGAAAGCCTATAAGCCAAGCAAGACGGAGAAGTTTGCAGGAAGGGCTACCGCCTCTGTAGTGGATGCCGTGACCATGGGCGGTATCGGTAGTTGGAAGTCATTGGCTACCTTGGTGGGGAGCGACATGGCATTGGGCTATATCCTCGATTCCAAGAAGGGAAACGGCGAACAACGGAAAGAGCAAGCCATGGAATTGAGCATCAGCAAGGGCGTATTCGGACAGAACGGCAATGCCTTCACTGGTTTTCGCTCACAAGCCAAGAAAGTGAATGCCACCGACAATGGCTATGTCAAGACGCTCAACAGCAAACTCCATAACAAGATACATATCCCACAAAAAGCATTTACACCTATGGCATGGACAGATAACAGTATTAAGTTTCCTTTCCAAAAAGAGCAAGAGAAACGGAACGATCCGAAATACAAGAATGTACCGCTGATAGTGGCACCCGGCAAGGAAGATGCCTATCTGGAAGAGAAAGCCAAGCACGACGCAGCCAAGGTTGCAGAGGCAGAGCGCATCATCCAGGAAAAGAAAGATGCAGAGGCGCAACAAACAGAAACTGATGAACAACAGCAAGCGCAATCAGAAGAAGAACAGCAAGAACAACCTGAAAATGATAACAGCAACGGTTGGGAAGGACTGTTGAAGAACTTCGGACTGGACGGTTTCAGCGACATCGGCAATAACCTCGGCTATGTGATAGCTATGTTGCCCGACATCCTTGTTGGACTGTTCACTGGCAAGACGCAATCATTAGGTTTGAAAGACAACATGATGCCAATAGCCGCCATCCTTGCAGGAATGTTCGTGAAGAATCCGCTATTGAAGATGACACTCATCGGTATGGGCGGTGCCAATCTGCTGAACAAGGCAGGACATGAAGCATTGGCAAACAAACAGGAAGGCAATGATGGAAATGCTGTATCATACGGTAATACAACAGCACAAGCAGTGCAATATAAGTCCTATCCAGACGAACCGTTGAATCCCCGAATAGCCAACCCTGTGCTGCAAGGCAATTGCTTGGTGGCAACCATCGACCGAGTGCCATACACCATCCAACTGCCAGAGCATGTGGTTGGAGCATATCAAGCAGGAGCCTTACCACTCAACACCCTTGCCAATGCCGTGCTTGCCAAGAGTGACCAGATGAGACAGATGGCAGAACGCAACTATGGCGAGCAAGAAGTGAGAAATGTGAGAAACGAGGCGATGGAAAACGCAGAGCAGCGAGAAGTCATCCAACGTTCAAGATAAGATAAAACGTAAAACAATCATACAATGAAAGAGAAAAGTCCACAAGAGAAGAATGCGGCAGAGCGTCAAGTGTCACTGATTACCGAGGCCCTGTCGAAAGCAGCCGACAACAAGGGTGTCTGGCTGAACGAGCAAGGAAAGCAATATCCACGGTTTTACCCAAAGGGAGCGGCAGTGAGTCCGTTCAATGCCCTCGTGATGGGATTGAACTCCGACAAGAACGGATTTTCTACAAATCTTTACACGTTATTTAGCGAAGCCAAGAAGCGAGACGAGTCTGTGATGGCGCATGAGAGAGGCGTGCCGTTCAACTGGTATGCGTGGAACAAGTATGTGAACCGACATAATCCAGAGGACATCATCAGCAGAAAGGACTACCAGGAATTGTCGGCTACCGATCAGACACAGTACAAGGGCATCCACAATCGGGAAATTCGAGTGCTGTTCAATATCGACCAGACCATGCTGCCACTAAAAGACAAGGAGAAATATGAAGAAGTGGTGAAGGAAAATGTCGTTGCGAATGAAGACAAGGCATTGCGTAGCCAAGTGAATGACTTCATCCAGAAGATGAAGGACAACCTGATGGCGGTGCGCAAAGACGGAAGCGGAGTGGCACATTATGACACAGAAAAAGATGCTGTGTATATGCCAAAACAAGAAAACTTTGAGCAATATAGCGATTATGTGCAGGAGATGCTGCGTCAAGTGGTGAGTGCCACAGGACATCAACAGCGACTGGCAAGGGAAGGCATGGTGATGAAGAATGGCATTGCACCATCGGAGGATGCCGTGAAGCAAGAGAAACTGGTGGTGGAACTGGCTTCGGGTATCAAGATGATGGAAATGGGTATGCCAGCCAAGATTTCCAAGGAGAACATGGGACTGGTGGATTACTGGAACCGCGAATTGAAGGAAAATCCATGTCTGATAGATGCCATAGAGAGTGATGTGAACAATGCCTTGGACGTTATTCGCAAGGCAGAGCGTGGCGAGAAAATAGAATATTCATCCTTGAAGAACGAGCAGCAGACCACCGAGATGCAAGCGCAGATGCCCAAACACTACTTTGTGGCAGATGAGATAGCCAAGCATCCCGACAGCGAACAAAAGTTTGTGGTGATAGTAAGGGACAAGGAAAACAAGAGTGCCGATGTGGTATTGCCCGCAGGAGCATCCTTGGAAGTGAACAACGAGGTGTCGGGCATGAGCAAGCAGCGCATCGAACATGCCTTGCAGAAGGAAGGTTTTCTGTCTGTCAAGTTCTATAACCCAAATGGTGCATTAGGCTACCATCCTGATGACGGCTATTTTGCAGGAAAGGACATCACCGTTGCAAGATTGAAGAACTGGCAATTGGAAGACATATCCAAGATAGAAGTAAGCGATGCTGTGAGCCAGAGCAAGCAGGTGGGCTTCGACCGCATACAGATGGTGCAGGATGACAACAAGCGTTGGGCGATGTATATCAAGCCAGAAGGACAAAAGGCATTCTCTATCTATCCCGACAAGGCGGATTTGAACCGCTTCTTCACCACATTGAAACAGGCGCAGGACACGATGGACAGTCTGAGAGTGGAACTGGCACAGAAATACTATGCGATGGCAGAGACAAAGCCAGACCTGAAGGTGGACTTGTTTGGCAGCGGTCAGCACAACGAGGTGGACATGAACCGCATACAGAAAGTGAACGTGTTCAAGGCAAAGAACGATGTCATTCTGTGTGCAGCCACCATTGATGGCGCAGACAAGTTGCAGCCTCGTGTAGTATCGCCAAGCCAATGGCAACGGATGTGGATAGCCGAAGACAAAAACGAGTATAAGAAACATCTTGCAGCAACCTTGTTTGCTGACATCCTGCAGAAAGGACAGACGCAGGAGCAGACTGCATCTGAAAAGCAAGTTGAGGAAACCGAGGTGAAGCAAGAAACGCAAGTCTCCACCGATAAGCATGAGGAAGAACATCGAGAGTATCACGAGGAGGAGAACAAGCAAGCTTCCTCTGAGGAAAAGACAGATATTAGGGAAGAGAAGGATGCGACTGTTCAAAGAGATAATAACGCTACTGTGGAAAAGAAGGAAGAAACAAAGGGTAAGCAGAAGGAAGAGACCAAGGACTCTCCCATCATGAAGCAATGGAAGAAGTTGAAAGCCAAGCATCCAGATGCTTTGCTGCTGTTTCGTGTAGGTGATTTTTATGAGATGTATGAACAGGATGCCAAGCGAGGAACGGAAGTGTTGGGGATTACATTGACAAAGAGAAACACCCAAGCTGGTCCCTACATGGCTGGCTTTCCACATCATGCCTTGGACACCTATCTACCCAAGCTTATCCGAGCAGGAGAACGAGTAGCTATCTGTGACCAGTTGGAGGCACCCAAGCAGAAGCAAGAGGAACAAAATACTGAGGAACAGCAGCGTTCTGGCGGTATGAAGCGATAATAATGAGGATATAAAGACATGAGCAAGAATCAGCAATATGCAGAAAGATATGCTGCCGAGGCGATGGAGCAGATGAAGCGATATGGCATCCCAGCCTCTGTCACCTTGGCGCAAGGCATCTTGGAAAGCCGTAATGGACAGAGTGAACTGTCGCAGTTGGGCAACAACCACTTTGGCGTGAAGGCTTCGAAAAGTTGGTTGAATAACGGTGGCGATTATCTTGTCTACACCGATGACAAGCCGAATGAGAAGTTCTGCAAGTATGCCACGGTGGGTGACTCATACGAGCACCATTCCAAGATATTGAAGAACAGCAGCCGCTACAGCCAATGCTTCAAACTCTCTCCCGATGATTACAAGGGATGGACAAAAGGCATTGAGCGAGGCGGTTATGCCACCAGTGGAGGATATGCAGCCAGTTTACAAAAGATTATCGAGATCAATGGATTACAGAAGTATGACCAACAGGTGATGCGAGAGATGAGGGCTGAGGGCAAGAAGTTCGGCGTAGAACAGAATGCAAGGACTTCAGCAACGGTATCGTCTTCGGTATCGCCATCCAATAATGACGAAAAGAAGCAAACAGCATCTCAAACAACCAACGACAAATACTCATTCCCCGTGAAAAGGGACGAGTTCTTGTTTGTCACTTCTCCATTCGGTATGCGTCAAGACCCTATGGATAAAAGCAAACAGCAGATGCACAAGGGCATTGACATCAGAGCCAAGCATGATGATGTGCTGGCTACAGAGAATGGCGGCAAGGTGGTAGCTGTGAACCACAATGCCAATACTGGCGGTGGCAAGTCTGTGACAGTGGAATATAGCAGATTGGACGGAAGCAAGGTACAGACCACCTATATGCACTTGGACAGTATTGCTGTGAAGGTGGGTGACGAGGTGAAAGCAGGGCAAAAGTTAGGTGTGTCGGGAAATACCGGCACACGCACTACTGGCGAACACTTGCATTTCGGAGTGAAAAACATATCGGCAGACGGCAAGACAAGGGATGTGGATCCTGCATCATACTTGGCAGAGATAGCACAGAAAGGTAATCTGAAGCAACAGGCATTGTATAACGGTAATGACCTGCTGGCAAAATACAAAGACAATGGTTCGGGAGTAGATACCAGTCTGTCGCCTGATGATTGGATGAAGAAGCTGTTGTCATCTGAGGATGCAAGCACAGGACTGTCGAGTGCAGATCCTATCATGGGATTGGTAACAACCATGTATAGCAGTCTGCTTGCACTCGCCGTGCAGATAGACAGTAAAAGTGAGGAAGAGCAAAAAGCGCAAATCTCAGAAGCTGTAAGCAAAAGGCAGGTGGACTTGAAACCGTTGATGCCGACTATGAAGGAGTGCGTGCTGAGTGTTGGCGACAATGGAAAGGCTGTGTTGCAAGCGGACAATGGCACTACCAAAGTGACGAGAGAGCTGACAAATGCGGAGTTCTGTAGATTGTCGCAAGTGTTGGGTGATACAAACCTGAGCAATGATGCCAAGAAAATGCGCATCGCTGGAATGGTGAATACTATCGTGCTGACGCAACAGGCATCGCAAAACTATGAACGTGTCCTGGAACAGCAAGAAGGTCAAAGTCAGACAATGCAACGAAAGTAAGGACATGAAGGAAAGAATGAAAAGATGGTTAGCGGTAGCGGTTCCTCTATTGATGGGATTGTCGCTATTTACGGCAGTGGCATATGGTGCCTATTTGTTGGGCGGAGTGTATGCAGCTGTCGGATATATCGGGGTCAATGTCATGGTGGGAGTCTGGCTGTTTCGAGAAATAACCAGAGCACCCATGATGGATGATTGACATTTGGAAATAATCAGATACTTGAAGGTTCCACATCTTGGTCGATTGAAAACGAATAAAAAAGTATTTGAGCTATGATTAAATGTAACGTAAGTGTGTGCGGAACCGTCAGCAAGGCTGCTGTGGTTCGCAAAGGAAAGGACGGAATGCCGTTTACTACATATTCCGTAGATGTGGTGGTGCCAGCCAAGAAAGGTATCAACAAGACGGTGATGGTAAGCTGCATCATGGATGGAGATTGTGTCGAAGCTATCGTTGTGGGCAATCGCATCGATGTGAAAGGTGTGCTTACCTTCAAGAAGAAAGACGACAACCTGTATTTCAACTTGAAAGGAATCGAAGTGAGCCAGTCTGCTGCAGAAAACAAGGATGGCATCGTGGGAGATATGGACTTCAAGGGCAAAGTCGGTAAGGATATTGATATGAAGAAGGACAAAAATGGAAAAACTTTTCTGATGTTTTCGGCTTTCAGTGCAGAGAAGATCGGAGAAGAATTTGCCTTTACATGGGTGCGCTTTGTCCGTTTCTCGGAAGAAAAGGAAGAATGGCTGCAGTCGAAAGCCGCCATCGAGGCAAAGGGCGAGTTGGAAATCTCGGTGTATAACGACAGACTCAACCTGGGCTGCAAGGTGGCGGAGTTGAGTCAGTGGGAGAAGAAACCGTATCACCCTAACAATTAGCAAGTATGGCATATTACAATAAGAGTCCACAGAATAATGGCGATGGAAAAAATGCTGAGGACAGAGCCTTGGACACCTTCGCCAACATGATGATAGAGAAAATCGAGTCGTTGGGAAGCAAGGACGGATGGCAAAAGCCTTGGTTTACGGAAGGTACATTGAGCTGGCCGAAGAACCTGTCTGGCAGAGAGTATAACGGTATGAATGCCTTGCTGCTCACCATGCTCTGCGAGAAGAAAGGCTACGAGTTGCCAGTGTTTTGCACCTTTAACCGTGCAGTGGGTTTGAACTATCAGACCGACAAGCAAGGTAACAAGAAGCAGATGACGGATGCTAATGGCGAGCCGTTGCCCAAGGTCTGCATCAACAAGGGAGAGAAGAGTTTTCCTGTGATGCTGACGAGTTTCACCATTGTACACAAAGAGACAAAAGAAAAGATACCCTATGACGACTACAAGCGAATGAGTGCTGAGGAGCAGAAGGAGTATAATGTCTATCCGAAGTTGAATGTGTACCAGGTGTTCAATGTGGCACAGACCAATCTGAAGGAGGCAAGACCGGAATTGTATGCCAAGTTGGAAGCGGAGAACAAGCCCGAAAAGGCATTGGTGAAGGAAGGTGACATGTATTCGTTTCCTGCTGTTGACCAGATGTTCAAGGAGCAGAGATGGATTTGCCCCATCAACATCGAGCACCAGGACAATGCGTTCTACTCCATTTCCCGCAACCAGATAACCATTCCTGAGAAGTCACAGTTCAAGGATGGTGAGTCGTGGTATGGAACAGCGTTTCATGAGATGGTTCACTCGACAGGAGCGGAAGATCAGTTGAACCGTCTCAAACCGCAGTCGGGCTTTGGTTCCGATGAATATGCACGTGAGGAACTGGTTGCAGAGTTGGGCAGTGCGTTGGTGTGCCAGAAGTATGGCATGACCAAGAATTTGAAAGAGGACAGTGCCGCCTATCTGAAATCATGGCTTGGCAGTCTGAAAGAGTCGCCAAGTTTCATCAAGACCACCTTGATGGATGTGAAAAAGGCAACGTCTATTCTCACGCAGAGAATTGACGAGGTGGCATTGGAAATAAAGGAGCTGCAGAGTGAGGATGTATCGGTTTCGAAAAAAGATAAAGAAGAAAAGGACATGAAGCAATCTGCATCATCAAATGATAATGAGCAGACTGAGGTAGAAGAGGAAAAAGTCGCACGGTCTGCGTTCCGTCGGTAACGAGTCAATCTGTGGTAAACATGCAAAAATCCAAGATGCGCACATATATAATAATGTGTAAGCATCTTGGATTTTTCGTTTTGGGAGTTTTATTCTTCCTTCTCATCATCTTCTTCGGGTGATAGCCATTTCTGCCAATCTTCCTCATCGATGGTGAGGTCGTTCATTTCCCAATCGTATGCGAGTTCAGGCATTGGGTCACGAGAGTAAGGGAAATGGATGGTATAGCCAATTTGTCCATAGGAGACATGGAGCGGAGTGACGCAAAGGTCTCTGCCGAAATAGCTTCGGGTGGTAAGGTATTTGCGCCAGTCGAAACGCTCATTGAGAATGTTTCGACATAGGCGGTAAAGATATTGTTCTATTGTCATACGGCTTGAAGTTCCAACTGTGAATAATATTGTCTGAATGCCTCATAAAGGTCAGCCATCATGACTTCGGCTTCCTCCATGTCTTTGACTATATCGGCAATGTGGTAAGGTGCGCCATTTTTGCCGTGACCGTCTGAGCCAATCCAAATGTACGCTTCCTCGTCAACATCAAAGTTCTCGTAATACTCATGGATATTGTCGATGAAGGCTTCTATATCATCGTCTTCAAGTTCCACGCTGAAATTGAAATCTTGACCATAGGAAGTGTATTTGGCGAAGTTTACATCTGTCTTGCCATTTTGTGGCTCGGAGAAATCAACGCTCCATCCTAATATTTCGGCTATCTCCGTTATCTTTTGCTGTATCATATAGTTTGATTTTTAGCAGCCATAGGCAAGAAGCCTACGGCTGATGAATGGTTTAAACTTCTTCCCTGTCATACATGTCAGACAGAAACGACTGCAATCTCTCGTCGGGAATGTTTCCGATTGGGCAAGGCTTGAAGCTCTTGTCCTGCAATATCGGTATCTTGGGAAGGTAATGTCCGACATCCACGCTGATACTTTCCATTTCCTTGATGGAAGCATAGCCATATTCTGTATCGGCAAGACCGACAACGATAGAGAACAGCGTGAAGTCATTGCCTTCCGGCTGACCTTCCAATACATACCAACGGACTTTGCCGATGAAGAAGACGCATTGGCAAATGGCATCCTTCTTCTTGCCGTCCTGTGAATAAAGCGGATATTGCTTGAACTGCTCCGCCAACTGAGGTGTAATCAATCTGCTTGTCATAACTGCATTATTTATTGGGTGAATACTCTGATGAAGATGGATAGTAGAGCTGCTGCTCACGCAAGGCTTCAATGGCTGCATGTGCCAAAGTGCAAGCCCATTCATTGCGAAGGTCATAATAGCCCTTCTGATAGTTTATTGCCAACTGCTCCATGAAAGCCATCATCACCTTGAACTTCTCGTTTACAAGAAAGCGGTGGTCATTGGCAAACTCTGCGCCCAACTTGGATGCGGAACACATCTTGCCGTTCACGAAGCGTGAAAACTCATTGGCAAACTCCTTGTCTCTTTCGTTAATCATATCGTTCATATCTGTTCGGATTAAATTGTGAAACTTCTTTTTCTTCCCTATTCTCGAAGCCTTTATGACTTCATCGAGGGAATTGATTTTACGTGCAATCAAGAGTTCGGACATGGAGGCAGACAAGACAAGGAATTGGGAGATTATTTCATTGGAATACCCCAATCTTTGATTGGTGGAAGGCTGCTGATGAAATAACCTGCTAATAGCAAGGCGGTACTTGACAGTCTGGTGGGCTGAACTAAATTTGCTAAGGAAAAACAAGGGAGGATGAAGGTGTATGGGATGGATTATAGCATGAAAATGGTTAAATAAACATATAAAAGTCAAGTTTATGACGTAAAAAACAAGACTTTTATTAACTTTGCACTCGAAAAAAGGAGATAAACATGGTTATAGCAAGACTGATAAAGGAAAAATTGTCATCTACCCCTGCAGGGGTTGTATTGACAACAAGAGACTTTGGGGTGGAGATGCGGTATCAGCCGGCACTCGCCAAAGCTCTCAACCGTCTTGTGCTCCAAGGCGAGCTGCAAAAGATAGCAAAGGGGAAATACTATATTCCGAAGAAGACCATTTTTGGAAATCTGAAACCTGCAGATTCTG
>USSA01000028.1 GCA_900557255.1 uncultured Prevotella sp. | reverse complement strand
CGCGGGTCCGAGTCCCGTTTTCCGCTCTTTTTTCTTTAATATTTAAAAAGAGAGAAACATACCCACTATGAATTTATATATTAGATATTTCGATAAGG
Organism: uncultured Prevotella sp.; assembly: GCA_900557255.1. The sequence goes on along the minus strand of USSA01000028.1, from coordinate 26,016 downwards.
AAACCTTTGTTTCTTCTGTCGACCAAGCGATAGATTTTTTAAGTCAAATTCCAGAAATAGGAATGAATCCTGATTTGGAAGCGGATATCCGTGATTATGCTGCAAGTGATGTATGCTATCCTAAAAGATATAAAGTACGCCCAAGAGTTTATTTTATAATCATTAAGACAGCTGCTGCATGTATGCAGGATTTTAAGGATAAGAAGGCTTTGCGTACTGTGCCTTCTGAGCGTCATGATAATCCTGCAAGTCCAGTAAACCGTTTGACTGAAGAGCGTCCGGGCTGGTATGAAGGTTCGCTGGATTTCAAGCGAGTTGTAATGGTGCCTGCTACAGGTAAATTTGAGTATCGTGACACTCATTTTGTGGCAGACGTTAAAGCTATGTCTGGAATAGATTGCTATGAGAGAATCGTAGAGCATCTCCGTGGTAGGGTAGATTCCAGAAGTCAGTTCCCTTCTGCAAAGGGTAAGAATTTCCAGTTCCGTTATTTGGGAATGTGGAAATAATTTCATTAAAAATGTTTTGATATGAATAAGGTTATGTTAATTGGTAATGTCGGGAAGGATCCTGATGTTCATTATTATGATGCTGATCAGGCTGTAGCGCAGGTTTCTCTTGCGACAACAGAACGTGGATATACATTGGAAAATGGTATGCAGGTGCCTGATCATACAGATTGGCATAACCTTGTCTTTTTTCGTGCCTTGGCTAAATATGTAGAAAAGTATGTGCGTAAGGGTGACAAACTTTATGTCGAGGGTAAGGTGCGTTACCGTACCTATGATGACAAGCAGGGGAAACGTAGATATGTAACTGAGATTTACGTGGATAATATGGAAATGCTTGTATCCAAGTTTGCTGCTTCACGTACAAATGAAGCAAGTAATGCCCAAACTGCTGCCAAAGCTGAGGCTCAGACTTCTCAGGAAGAGAAGGAACAAGATAGTTTACCATTTTAATTAATATATAAAATTGGATATTTCAACTATAACTGAGGCCTTTGATGATGTTGCTTTTTCATCGCCTTCATTGGGGGTTGTTTTTGCTGCCGTCTTAGCGGCAGTATTACTGTTGGTGTCTGCGTTTGCAAGTGGTTCTGAAATCGCTTTTTTCAGTCTTTCACCTACAGATGTTGATGAACTGGAAGATGAGAAAACAGAAACAGACCGTAAGATTCTGATGTTGCGTGAGGATTCTGAGCGTACTCTTGCTACCATTCTCATCGCCAATAATTTTGTGAACGTCACCATCATTATGCTTTTAAACTATGTTTTTGCTGGTGTAGTTCATTTTGGAGCAAAAGCGTATTGGCTGCAATTTCTGATTATTACAGTTCTGCTTACGTTTCTTCTTTTACTTTTTGGTGAAATCATGCCAAAAGTGTATAGTCGTAAGGATCCGTTACTTTTCTGCAGGCGTTTTGTAGGAGGCATTTTGATTGCCCGCAAAATTTTCTGGCCTTTGGAAAATGTGCTCTTGAAAAGTGGTATGTTGGCCGAAAAGGTAGTGAAGAAGGAAAATCACATCTTGAGTGTTGATGATTTGGAACAGGCTTTGGAACTAACAGACAAGGATGATATCAAGGACGAACAGAGTATGCTGAAGGGTATTATCCGCTTTGGTGATGAGACAGCCAAGGAGGTAATGACGAGCCGTCAGAATGTAGTAGATCTGGATATTCACAGTACTTATCCTGAGGTTCTGAAATGTATCGTGGAAAATAACTATAGCCGTATTCCTGTTTATCAGGACAATACCGACAACATTCGTGGCATTTTGTATATCAAGGATTTGCTTCCTCATTTAGGAAAACCGGCCTCTTTCAGATGGCAGAGTCTGATTCGTCCGCCTTATTTTGTGCCGGAAACCAAGAAGATTGATGATTTGCTGAGAGAGTTCCAAGAGAATAAGGTGCATATCGCCATCGTGGTAGATGAATTTGGCGGCACGAGCGGCATTGTAACTCTTGAGGATATTCTGGAGGAAATCGTAGGCGAAATTAATGATGAGTATGATGAGGAGGAAAAGTTCTACTCCAAGTTGAATTATAATACATTTATTTTTGAGGGTAAGACTTTGCTGACGGATTTCTGCAAGATTCTGAATGTTGATGATGAGGAATTTGAGGAAGTGGAAGGCGATGCCGATACTTTGGCCGGATTGTTGCTTGAAATCAAGGGTGATTTTCCAAGTATCCATGAGAAAATCGAATATAAGAATTATTCTTTTGAGGTTTTTGGGGTTGAGGAACGCCGTATCAGTAGGATCAAAGTGGTGGTTCTTCCCGGTAAATAATTTGTTGAGGCTTTTTAAGATTGATTATAATAAGAAAGAGGGTCGAGATTGCTATAATCTTGACTCTCTTTTGTTTTTCTCGATTTTTTTTCGTAATTTTGTCCCCTATAAAATCAATTGGTTATGGCATTAATAAACGTAAGAGAAGTTTATCCTGGAGTACATTTGGGATTGTGGCAAATCGGAGAGTCTGTAAGCGACTTTCTGGAGAGCTATCCTTGGATGAAAGTTTATATTAAAGATTTGGAACTCTATAAAAGTGAAGGACGAAAGTTGGAGTTTCTTGCAGTCAGGGCTTTACTCAGAGAGATGCTTCTGATAGCTGGATATTCTGAGGAGCAGATAGGCAAAATCGGAGAAATCACACATGATGAGTGCGGCAAACCTTTGCTCAACAAGTTTAATATCAGTATTTCTCATACCCGGGGCTTTGCTTCCGTCATTATTTCTAAAAGCCGTTCTGTAGCTGTGGATATAGAATATTATAATGATAGGGTGGAGCGTATTGCTTCCAAGTTTTTGAGAAGGGATGAAAAGGCTGAAGGTCTGGATGCTTTGCTGGTTCATTGGTGCGCTAAAGAAACTGTCTATAAACTGTTTTCGGCAGAGAATTTGCAATATGGAGAGATGCGGCTGAAACCGTTCGACCCTATGATGGATTGGAATTGCGAAGTGGAAAACCTGAAGTCGCATAAATCGGTAAATGTGGACTTTGAGTTGACGATGGAGTTTGTTCTTACTTATGCAGCTTTGTAAACTATGCTTCGGAATATTTTGCTAACTTGTTTCTTGTGTTTCGGGTATCAGGTGCTTTGGTCTGATACTTTACAGGTGGTGCGGGGTGATGTTGAGGAAGGTCAATGGACAGTTGTTCGAGAGTTTCCTCAGAAATCCTATCCCCGTTTCGTACCAGCAGGAAACTATAGTGGTATTACTCATTTGCATGATGATGTTTATGCGGTGGTAAGTGATAAGTCTGATAGTGTCTTGTTCTTCAAGTTTCGTATCCAGGTAGATGAACTTACGGGAGAACTTCGGCATGTGGAGAATCTGGGATATGATGTGATGGTGGATGGAAGCCGCTATGATGGGAAATCTTGGATAGGCACGGATATGGGCTTTGATCATGAGGCGATTGCAAAGGTTTCCGATTCTACCCTGATGGTGGCAAGTGAGGGATTTTTCAGTATCAGGGAGTTTTTTATCAATCCTTCATCCCGGAATGCGGAATGGAATTCCCGACTCAGAAAGATAGAATGCCCATCTGCTGCATTTGCTCCTAACTATGCGTTTGAATCTTTGGCTTTCGATTCTGTCCGTCATTACCTTTGGACGATTCCTGAAAGTACGCTCCAGAAGGATGGGGAACCTGCAACGCCACAGAATGGAGGCGCAAATAAACTACGCCTGATGAGGATTGATATTGGAGATCTGAAGGGAATAGATGCTCAACATTTGGAGGGGATAGGTGTTCTGAGGCAGAATAGTGATGATTCAGATTCAGTAAATGTTGGGGGAAAACACTTGATGGAAGCTTATGCCTACCGGATGGATAAGCCTACTACGAACAAGAAGGCTGAAACGTATGTGATGGGTGTTAGCGAATTGTGTGTCTTGCCGGATGGTCAGTTGTTGGTCTTGGAACGTGAAGCTTTTATTCCAAAGATGAAATTGGGAGCATTTTGTAAATGCAAGTTGTATTTGATTAATCCGTTGCAGGAGAATCCGTATCCTATTGAGCAACCTTTCTGCGAAGCTACACCTTATATTAATAAGCATTTGCTTTTAGAATGGAAGACCGGTTTGTCGGTTTTTGACCGCTCGTTTGCAAATTATGAAGGAATGTGCCTGGGACCGAAGTTAAAGAATGGTGAACAGGTGGTGATTCTACTTTCTGATTCCCAAGACCAATATGCAGGCGTTCTTAAAGACTGGTTTAAAACGGTTGTAATAGGAAAATAAGGTCTGAGATGAAATGAGAAATGAGGAAGGAGGAAGGAGAAAAATGATGATTATGATGAGAAAAACTGGGGGTTGAGATGAAAAAACGGAGTTTGAGATGAGAAAAAGGGATTGGAAGTCTCGAAAAAGGATAGTTTTGGAGTAGATGGCTTTGATAGTAAAAAACACGTAAAAGTGTTAATTTTCGGTTGTCTTCGCACACGGCAAAAACTTTAACTTTTGTTAGCAGTCTGTAAGTATCTGATTATTAAGTACTTGTGAAAATGTTACAAAAGTACCTAAAAAAAAGTCCTAAAAAAAAGAACAACCTATCGAAAAAATACTTACCTTTGCATCGTTTTAATAAACGAATGATTGTTTTACAGATTTAAAAAGCAAAGAAAATGAAGAAATTAGTTTTTATGTTCGTAGCTATCGCAGCTATCTCTTTCGCATCATGTGGTAACAAAACAGCTCAGAACACAGCTTCTGCTGATTCTGACACAGCTCAGGTAGATACAACTGCTGCTGACACTGCTGCTGCTGATACAGCTGCTGCTGATTCTGCTAAGTAATTTGAAATTACTTGCGAACGGAAAAATGAGAGAAACAACCGCTGGACTTCGGTCTAGCGGCTTTTTCGTTTTATAGAGACTATGTTTCATTTTTTTAGGTTACCTTTTAGAATATTAGAAAAGATAATTTATGATAGATTCAAGTGCCTTTCAAGGTAAAAAGGCAGCTTACTATACGCTAGGCTGCAAACTCAACTTCTCTGAAACTTCCACTTTTGGCAAAATGCTCGAAGATATGGGCGTCATTACTGCTAAAAAGGGGGAGAAAGCTGATATTTGTCTGATTAACACCTGCTCGGTAACAGAAGTTGCCGATCATAAATGCCGTCAGGCTATCCACCGGATGGTGAGAAACAATCCGGGCGCATTCATTATCGTGACGGGCTGTTATGCGCAGCTCGAATCTGAGAATGTCAGCAAGATAGAGGGTGTAGACCTCGTGTTGGGTGCTAACGAGAAGGCGCACTTGATTCAATATCTCAGCGATGCATGGGCGCAGAAATTTGCCCAGGAAAACGGATTGGCTGCTCAGACTCCTCAGAACGGCGATGCAGAAACCTCTCAGAACGGCGATGCTGCGGTCCTTCATCAGCATTATAGCGTGAAGACGAAGGAAATCAAGACCTTCCAGCCTTCTTGCTCGCGTGGCAACCGTACCCGTTATTTTCTGAAGGTGCAGGACGGCTGCAATTATTATTGCACCTATTGCACCATTCCTTTTGCCCGAGGCAATTCGCGCAACCCGAGCATCCAGTCGCTTGTGGATCAATGTGAGCAGGCGGCTGCTGAAGGCGGTAAGGAAATTGTCATTACCGGTGTGAATATCGGTGATTTCGGTCAGACTACCCACGAGCGATTCATCGACCTTGTCAAGGCGATGGACCAGGTAGAAGGAATCAAGCGTTACCGCATCTCGAGTCTGGAGCCTGATCTCTGTGATGATGATCTCATAGAGTATTGTGCCCAGAGCCGTGCCTTTATGCCTCATTTCCACATTCCTCTGCAGAGCGGAAGCGATGAGGTGCTCAAGCTGATGCACCGCCGTTACGACAAGGCGCTCTTTGCCCACAAGGTGAATCTTATCAAGGAGAAAATGCCTGATGCGTTTATCGGTGTTGATGTGATGGTGGGCTGTCGCGGCGAAACTCCGGAGTGTTTTGAAGAATGCTATGAGTTCCTGAAGAGTCTGCCTGTTACCCAGCTTCATGTCTTCCCTTATTCTGAGCGTCCGGGCACGGCTGCCTTGAAGATTCCGTATGTGGTTGACGAGAAGGAGAAGAAGAAGCGCTCCAAGCGACTGTTGGAGTTGAGTGATCAGAAGACGCAGGAATTCTATGCTCAATACATCGGTACTGAGGCTGAGGTTCTCTTCGAAAAGGCGCCAAGAGGCAAGGCAATGCATGGATTCACCAAGAACTATATCCGCGTAGAACTTTCGCCTACTCTCGCCAAGGAAGAATACGACAACCAACTTATCAAGGTTCGCCTGGGTGGTTTTAATCACGATAAGACGGCGCTGAAGGCAGAGCTTCTTTAGTTGATAGTTAATAGTTTATAGTTTATAGTAAAAAGGGCTAATCATAAAGGTCAATGTTCAAAGCTCAAAGTTCAAAGTCCAATGTATTACAACGATTTTGGAACATGGATTCGGAAGCAGTTTCCTGATTTCCGTGTTCAGAAGATTTCGATAGACGCGGGATTCTCCTGTCCTAACAGGGATGGGAGGATTTCGAGTGGCGGATGTACGTATTGCGACAACCGCACCTTCAATCCGAGCTATTGCGACCGGAAAAAGTCGATTACTGAACAGCTGGAGGAGGGAAAGGCTTTCTTCAGCAGGAAGTATCCTGATATGAAATATCTGGCTTATTTCCAGGCTTATACCAATACATACGCCAGGGTGGAGCAACTGAGGCAGATGTATGAAGAGGCTCTTGAGGTGGAAGATGTGGTGGGAATCGTTATCGGAACCCGTCCGGATTGTGTGAGCGATGAATTGCTCGATTATCTGGAAGAACTGAACCGCCGAACCTTCGTGCTGGTGGAATATGGCATTGAGAGTGCCAATGATGAAACCTTGAAACGCATCAACCGTGGACATGATTTTGCCTGTTGCCGTAGTGCCGTAGAGCGTACTCATGCCAGGGGAATCCTTACGGGCGGCCACATCATCATCGGTTTGCCGGGAGAAGATGCGGAAGAAAGTCTGCGTCAGGCTCCTCTCATCTCTTCCTTGCCGCTTGATATTCTCAAGATTCATCAGATGCAGATTATCAGGGGCACCCGGCTGGCACAGGAATATGCTGAGCACCCCTTCCATGTTTACACGGTAGAGGAATATATTGATGTCATCGTGAAATACATCCGTCTGCTCAGAAAGGATTTAGTGCTGGAGCGCTTCGTCAGTCAGTCGCCCAAAGAACTGCTGGTTGCTCCCAAATGGGGACTCAAGAACTATGAGTTTACCAATCTCCTGAATAACAGATTAAAGAGTTTACAATAAATATGGCAAAAGTAGCAATCGTTATATTAAACTGGAATGGTCAGAAGATGCTGGCAAAGTATCTTCCGAATGTCATCGAATATTCCCGTCAGGATGCTGAAATATGGGTGGCAGACAATTCTTCTTCTGATGGTTCGATGCACCTTCTGGAGACTCAGTTCCCTCAGGTGAAGACCATCGTGCTGGAGCAGAATTTCGGCTTTGCTGAAGGCTATAACCGTGCCTTGAAGCAGATTGATGCAGCGTATTATGTGCTCCTGAATAGCGATGTGGAGGTTTCGCATCATTGGCTTACACCGCTCATCGAGTTTATGGATTCGCATCAGCAGGTGGCTGCCTGCCAGCCTAAGCTGCTTGCGGAATACGATAAGGACAGCTTTGAGTATGCTGGTGCTTGCGGCGGATTCCTCGACAAATACGGCTATCCGTTCTGTCGTGGCCGCATCTTTGATACGGTAGAGCGCGATAACGGGCAGTATGATTACCAGCAGGAAATCTTGTGGGCTACGGGTGCCTGTATGATGATCCGCTCAAAGGATTATTGGACTGCCGGCGGTTTAGACGGCCGCTTCTTTGCCCATAATGAAGAGATAGATCTTTGCTGGCGCTTGCGTCTGATGGGCAGAAAAATCTACTGCATTCCTGAGAGTGAGGTTTATCATGTGGGTGGTGGAACCCTGCCGAAAAGCAATCCGATGAAGACTTATCTGAATTTCAGAAATAATTTAACCATGCTTTATAAGAATCTGAGTGATACGGAGTTGACTCATGTAATGCGTATGCGTAGATTCCTGGATTACCTTGCTGCTTTCGAGACATTGGTTCTGAATCGCAACTGGGGTGACTTCAAGGCTATCTTCAAGGCGCGCAGGGCTTTCAAGGCATGGAAACATGAGTTTGACGAAGATCGCAGAAAGATACAGGCGGGTAGGGTGAAGGAGGAGATTCCGCAGGTTTACAATCTCTCTATCATCTGGCAATATTACGCCAAGGGCAAGAAACTCTTCTCGCAGTTGTAGACTATTCATAAACAAACTTAAAAATAAAATCTATGAAGAAAAAACAAATGATGATGGCGCTGGTTTCGCTGATGGTTCTGTCAGCCCAGGCGCAGGCTAATTTCCAGGTGTCGGTTTCCAATCCTTCCAAGGTGGCAAGAACCGATGCTCCGGTGGTGGTAGATCTCAGCAAGTTGGGAGCTATTGGCGACATTCAGCGCGCTGTAGTAACCGTTGACGGCAAGGAGATTCCTTCACAGCTCGATGACACCAACCGCGATTGTACCAACGATGAACTCTGTTTCCTTGCCGATTTGGGCAAGAAAGAAACCAAGACCTATCAGGTGCAACTCTATCGTGAGGGCGAGCAGGCACAGTATCCGGCTCGTACCTTTGCCGAACTCTGCTTGCCAAGCAAAAACAGGAAGCTGGCTAAGAACAGGCAGGATATTTATCTGCGCAGCATCTCGTTTGATAAGAAAACCAAGGACCCTTATCACTACGTCCATTCTCATGGCATCTGCTTCGAAAGTGAACTGATTGCTATGCGTGTTTATTTCGACCATCGTCAGACCATCGACCTTTATGGCAAAATCAACAAGGGACTGGTGATTCAGGATACGCAGTTCTATCCTTCAGAAGAGCAGATTCAGGCTGGTTCGGGCGATGATTGCCTCTGGGTAGGCAATACCTACGGACTGGGTGCGCTCCGTGGCTGGGACGGTAAAGACCAGGTGCTGTTCAACAACGTGAAATACCAGGAGCAGCGCGTCATTTCAGAAGGTCCGCTCCGTGCCATCGTCGAGGTAGTGGATAAGGGTTGGGTTCCGGCTCCGGGCTTGCAGCCTGTCAATGCCACCATCCGTTACACCATCTATGCCGGTCATCGCGATTTCGATGTAGATGTATTCTTCAACAAGGATGTTTCTGATTATCAGTTTGCTACAGGACTCATCAACGTAAAGGGTTCCAGCGAATTTGCTGATGGCAAGGGATTGCGAGGCTGTTACGGCAGCGACTGGCCAACAGGCAAGGACGATGGAAAGCACAAGCTGGAGACCGTAGGCTTGGGCATTTATGTGCCACAGTCAGCCCTGGTAAGTCAGCAGCCAGCCAATAAGGATTGCTATACTCAGGTGGTGAAACCTGCAGGCAGCCAGCTCAGTTATAAGCTTGCTTATACCAGTGCCAACGAAACCTATGGCTTCAAGGGCGAGAAGGAGTGGTATGAGTGGTTGAAAGCCTGGAAGAAGCAGATAGAAGAGCCGGTTCAGGTTTCAGTTTCTGTCATGATCCGATAAGCAGTTTCTTTTATCATCTGATAAGCAGAAAAACTGCGCAAATAGCCAGTAATGAGCAAAAAAGCCTTACGTTTTGCTCATTGCTGGCTATTTTTCAAACAAATCTAAGAGAAAAACCCATTTTTTTTGCGAATGCGTATGATTTTTTAGCAAAAAAGCTTGGTAATTTAAATAATTTTTAGTATTTTTGCAGTCGTAACTCGAAGATTTGTAAATTATCGTGAAAAGGTTTTTAAATTATATAGTCATATTAGCAATCGTGCTTCTCAGTTCGGCCTGCGAGTTTAAGTTCAAGCCGAACGAGGAAGGAGAGGCTGTGCCCCTGTCGGTACAGCGTTACGACCGATTGGAAAGCAGATATCTTACTACCGGTGATTTCTCAGCCCTGCAGCAGATGAACACCGATTATCCGATAGAAACCCGTACGCTGATAGAGAAAATGCTCCAGCTTGGCACCATTACCGATGCCAATATCAGCAACCGTTTCCTCATGTTCTATCAGGATTCTACCCTGCAGGCACTTATCGCCGATGCTGAGGCAGAATTTGCCAATATGGAAGACATCAACGAGCAGCTGAAAACAGCCTTCTCGCGTCTGAACAGTTGGATTCCGGAGCTCCAGCAGCCTTGTTTCTATGCCCAGATTGGCGCTCTCGACCAGAGCATCGTAGTAGGACAGCACTCAGTAGGAATTTCGCTCGATAAATACATGGGCGAAAACTATCCGCTCTACAAGAAATTCTATACACCGCAGCAGCGCAGCACCATGTCGCGCCAGTATATTGTGCCAGATTGCCTTACCTTCTATCTGCTGAGCATCTATCCGATGGATCAGTTCGACACCCGTCCGCAGCTTGACCGCGATCTGCACATGGGCAAGATCATGTGGGCTGTCAACAAGGCGATGGGCAAGGCGATTTTCAAGACCAAGTATGTGAATACAATCAACGCTTATGTAAAGCGCAACCCTAAAGTAACGGTAAAACAACTGCTCAAGGACGAAGATTATTCGCCTATTGAGGCATTACATAAAGATTAACACATGAAAAGATTTCCAGTTTTTATTGCAACTGTCATGATGGTTTCAGCAATGCAAGCTGCAGATAAACTCGACCTGAAGGCCATTACCTCCGGCGAGTTTGCTGCCTCTTATGTTACCGGTATTAACCCTATTGATGGCACCGATTTGTACGCTTCTATCAGCAATGATGGCAAGCAGGTTATCAGTTATTCGTTCAAGACGGGCAAGCAGATGAGCATCCTCTTCGATGTGAACGCAGTCAAGGCTCCCTTCGAACAGATTGAGGGTTATGTAATCAGTCCTGATGGCAAGAAATTGCTTATCATGACCCATCGCGAGGCTATCTACCGCCGCTCGTTCAAGGCAGAGTATTTCATATATGATATTGCTAAGAAGAGTTTGAAGAAACTTTCCCAGGGCGTTAACCAGCAGGTGGCTACCTGGTCGCCTGATTCACGCCACATCGCCTTCGTAAAGGATAACAATCTCTTTGTTACCGATGGAGACAAGGAAACCCAGATTACCCGAGACGGCAAGTTCAACGAGGTAATCAATGGTATTCCTGATTGGGTTTACGAAGAGGAGTTCAGCTTCAACCGCGCCTTTGCATGGAATGCGGATGGAACTGCCATCGGATGGATACGCTTCGACGAATCGCATGTAAAGACTTATTCTCTGCAGATGTTCGAAGGTTCTCATCCTACCCATAGCGAGTATCACGACTATCCGGGAGAGTATTCCTATAAATATCCTAAGGCAGGACAGGACAACTCTAAGGTGAGCCTCTTGAGCTATGATATGAAGAACGGAAAGACCGTGGCGCTCGATGTGCCTGTAGATTCTGACGGCTATTATCCACGCATCAAGACATCGCCAGACGCCAACAGTCTGATTGTCTATACGATGAACCGCCATCAGGACGACATGCGCCTCTATGCAGTCAATCCTTTCACCGGCAAGAGCAGGATGCTCATCAAGGAGAGTGTGCCTAAGTTTGTAAAGGAAGAGGTGATTGAAAACAGCATCGTGGGCAAGAAGAACATCCTGCTGCCTAGCGACCGCGACGGCTTCATGCATCTCTATCTCTATGATATGAACGGCAAGCTCCTGCGCCAGGTAGAGAAGGGCAACTATGATGTTACCTCTATCTACGGAATGGATGAGAAGACGGGCGATGTTTATTTCCAGGCTGCCAAGCTCAATGCGCACGACCGCCAGGTTTACGTGGCTCATAAGAACGGAAAGGTGGAGCGCCTTACCGATGCGGCTGGTTCCAACTCGGCTTACTTCTCGGGCGATTACCGCTATTTCGTCAATACCTGGAGCAGCTACAGCCATCCTTATGTCTTCACCGTACGCAGCAACAAGGGCAAGCTTATCAAGACATTGGAAGACAACAAGCAGCTGCTCGAAAAGACCCGGAAGTATAATTGGGGCAAGCGCGAGACTTTCTCTTTCACCACTTCCGAAGGTGTGAAACTGGACGGCTGGATGGTGAAGCCGGTTGATTTCGACGCCAGCAAGAAGTATCCTGTTATCCTCTTCCAGTATTCCGGTCCGGGCAACCAGCAGGTGCTCGATTCATGGAGCACGGGCAGTATGGGCAATGGTGGTGCTTTCGATTATTATCTTGCTCAGGAAGGATTCATCATTGCCTGCGTAGATGGTCGTGGAACAGGCGGTAGAGGAGCTGAGTTTGAGAAGTCTACCTATCTCCGTCTGGGCGATTTAGAGTCGAAAGATCAGGTTGAGACTGCTCTCTACATGGGTTCTCTGCCTTATGTAGACAAGGATAATATCGGCATTTGGGGTTGGAGCTATGGTGGTTTCAATACGCTGATGAGTATGAGCGAGGGCCGTCCTGTGTTCAAGGCAGGTGTGGCTGTGGCTCCTCCTACCTGCTACCGCTTCTATGATTCGGTTTATACTGAGCGCTACATGCGCACTCCTAAGGAGAACGAAGAGGGTTACAAGGTGAACCCAATCGAGCGAGTAAAGCAGCAGCATGGTGCGTTGCTTATCTGTCACGGATTGGCAGATGACAATGTGCATCCGCAGAATACCTTCGAATATGCTGAGGCGTTGGTTCAGGCAGACAAGGACTTCAAGACCCTGTGGTACACGAACCGCAATCACGGCATTTCGGGTGGTAATACCCGCAACCATCTGCTTCGCCAGATAGCTAACTGGTTCAAGCAGAATTTGAAGTAGAAAATGATATGATATAAAAAAGTGAAGCCATTCCCGGCAGAAAACGGGAATGGCTTCTTAATTTATTGTTTACCTTTTTACTTTGCGAAGTAAGGGTCTTTTGGAAATTCTTATTCATTTTTAGCGCCTTTTCTGCGCTTTTCTTTCTTGGCTTTCTTAGCCTTCTTCACTTTTACCTCTTCAACCTCTTCATCGTTTGGCTGAACAGATGAAAAATGAAAATCTGTAGAGTTGATGGTCTTCACCTGATAAGGGCTAGGCGCATCGTTCATCTGCTGTCCGTTCTTTGCCTTCTTAGCCTTTGGCTTCTGAATGTATCTTGCATAGAGCTTGTTCCATTTCTTTTCAGCCTTCTTCTGGTTGAAGTCAAACATCACGATACACGTGCGGTTGCCGGCACCTTTCTGCTCCAGATAGTCGCGCAACTGGTATGAATAGTTCTCGCGGCTTACCAGAAACTTGTTCTTGCGGGTGAAATAGGCAGAATCAACCTTCTGAACGTCTGTGAAATAGACTGTAGAGTCATTAAACGACGAGGCAAATCCAAAGATGTATGCAGTCTTAACGTCGTTCTTGGCTGATGCAGAGAGCGAGCTGAAACATGCTAATGCAATAGATGCTAATGCAATTTTTGTAATTTTCATTTCTTTTTCTGTCTTATTTTGTTTTGTGCTGTCTGCCCCATCAGTCATGCAGGATCTTTCCTTATCCCAGATAGGACTTCAGCAGTTTATCTGTCGTTTTGTTCCGGAGTCGCCTTATCGTTTTTTCCTTGATCTGGCGTACTCTTTCCCTGGTGAGATGATACTTGGTTCCGATTTCTTCGAGCGTCAGTTCAGGTGTTCCTATGCCATAGAAGGCAGCAATGATTTTCTGGTCTTTGTCCGGCAGCGTCTTGAGCAGTCTTTCTATTTCAGCTCTCAGCGACTCTGTCAGCAGTTCATTGTCGGTCGGATCATCCGAATTGGCCATCAGGTCGAGCATGCTTCCATCTTCATCATCAGAAAAAGGAGCATCCACGCTCAGGTGGCGACTTGTCGATGTAGCCTTCATGGCGTCCTCTATCTTGTCTTCCGGCAAGTCTACGCGGTCAGCCATTTCATCTACACTCGGTTTGCGTTCAAATTCCTGTTCAAACTTACTCATCTCTCTGTTAATCTTGTTAACGCTTCCCACCTGGTTGAGCGGAAGGCGCACAATTCTGCTCTGCTCGGCTATGGCCTGCAGAATGCTCTGGCGAATCCACCATACGGCGTAAGAGATGAACTTAAAGCCTCGGGTTTCATCAAACTTCTGTGCGGCTTTGATAAGCCCCACATTTCCTTCGTTGATAAGATCAGACAAGCTGAGCCCTTGGTTCTGGTACTGTTTGGCAACAGACACCACGAAACGGAGATTGGCTTTTGTTAATCTCTCCAATGCCCTACGGTCACCTTTTCTTATACGCTGAGCGAGCTCCACCTCTTCATCTGTAGAGAGCAGCTCCTCACGAGCAATATCTTGAAGATATTTTTCTAACGATGCGCTTGCGCGATTCGTAATTGATTGAGTAATTTTTAATTGTCTCATGCTGGCATCAAATTTTAAGTAGTTGCAAAAATACACTTTTTTGTTTAAATACCAAAAAAAATAGTAGATATTTTTCAGAAATACCTACTATTTTATTGTTTTTTGTCTGTTTCTTGAGTTTTTTGGCAGTAAAAATGCCTTTTTCACTACTCAATCATGAGACGTTTCTCTTAAAACTCTTACCCTTAGTCTTTCTGCAGCGGAACTGCGAAGTAAGCCTTCTTGCCTGTTGGCCATACACCCTGGATGTAGAGCACTGGATCCTTGCTGGTAGAAGCACTCTTTACAGCCTTCTGCAGGTCATCAATCGTATTGATGTTGTTGTCGTTGATGCGCTGGATGATGAAACCGCGTGAAATGCCACCATCCTTCAGGGCACCGCTGTTCACCTTCATCACCTCTACACCATACTTGATGTTGAGCTGGTTCTTCTGGCTCTCAGTAATAGGGCGGAAGCTGCCACCGAGCACATCGAGGTCGGCACTCTTGATAACCGAAGTATTACCCTGGGCATTCTTCAGCGTAATGGTCTTGGTGCTTGCCTTCTTGTTGTGCAGGTAGGTGATGCTCATCTTGTCGCCAGGGCGCTTGCCGTTCAGGATTTCCTGCAGCTCAGCCATCTTGGTCACCTTCTTGCCGTCAACCTTGGTAATCACGTCACCTTCCTTCAGTCCTGCCTCAGCACCGTTGCCGTCTTCATCTACCTTGGCAATGTAAACACCCTCGTTGGTTCCCAGATCCACTTCCTTGCCGTTCTCCTTCTGGGCGTTGATATAGTTCAGCACATCGCTTCCCTGTATGCTCAGCATCACGCGCTGTACGCTGCCGTATTTCTTCAGGTCGTCTACCACCTTGTTCATGATAGAGGTAGGGATGGCGAAACCGTAGCCGGAGTAAGAACCGGTCTGTGAATAGAGCATGGCGTTGATGCCTACCAGTTCACCCTGGGTGTTGACGAGTGCACCGCCCGAGTTACCTGCGTTGATGGCAGCATCGGTCTGGATGAAACTCTCTACGCCGTTGGCACCGAGCGAACGTGCCTTGGCTGAGATAATGCCGGCTGTAACCGTATTGTTCAGTCCGAATGGGTTGCCCACGGCGATGACCCATTCACCCACCTTCACCTTGTCGCTGTCGGCGATAGGCAGGGTAGGCAGGTTCTTGCCGTCTATCTTGATGAGGGCGAGGTCGGTAGTCTTGTCGGTTCCGATGATGCGTGCCGAGTATTCGCGGTTGTCGTTCAGCGTTACGGTCAGCTCGTCAGCACCTTCTACCACGTGGTTGTTGGTAACGATGTAACCGTCCTGGCTGATGATGACGCCCGAACCTGTAGCCTCTCTCTTCGGAGTCTGCACTTTCTGCTTGCGTGTGCCTCCGTTGCCCTGTTCCGGGTTGCCGAAGAAGCCGAACGGGTCGAAGAAACCTCCGAATGGGTCGTCCTGCACATCTACCGTCTTCACCTTCGAGTTCTGTACGTATTTAATATGTACTACAGCAGGTAGCGCCTTCTCGGCAGCATAGGTTAAGTCTACAGGCTGACCTGCTGGCGCAGCGGTAACTGCAGGTGTAGCACTTACTTTCATGAAAGCACCGGCTGAAAATGCGAGCGAACCAACGCAGAGCACAGCCACAACATAATTACTTAATTTTTTCATGTCTCTTTATTTTTTATTGTTTACTTTTCTTTTCCTTGGAACTGCAGCAGCTAATATCATGCCAAAGTCAACTTGTCATGCATCGCTCTGTTTTCCGGTTGCAAATATAGGGTCATTTTTTGATATTCGCTTCATTCTCTGCATAAATTTATTCCGTTTTAACATTTCAAATTAACACTTTAACGGCTGTTAAACAAGGAAAGCCCTAAATTCACAAATATTTGAATGTAAGCATGAAAAAGATAGTTCTGTATATGAAACTATCTTTTGCAGATTATTGAATATCTGTTAAAAGACAGAGGCTCGAAAACTCGGTTTAACCGGGGAAAAAGAGCGAAAATAGCCTTGCGAATAACTAATGATGTATAAAAAAGTGAGGAATCGTGCAATAGTATCAAAAGTTTTTTGTACTTTTGCATGTCGAAAGCAGTGCTCCGGTCTGTCGCTGGCATCTTTCAGGTGCGAGAGGAAAGTCCGGGCAGCATAGAGCATCCCACTTCCGAAACTAGAAGCTATTGGTGACAGTAGGTGTCGGTAGAAGAAAATAACCGCTCCCCCCGCTTTCCCATGGTGGGGGTGATAGTAAGGGTGAGAAGGTGGTGTAAGAGACCACCAGCTGGCGGGTGATCGTCAGGCTGTGCCATCTGGGAGCTGTAAGCTCATGTATACCGCAGATTGAGGGCGGCTCGTCCGATTGCCTTCGGGCTGCTGCGGAGGGTAGAGTGCTTGAGCCCAAGGGTGACTTTGGGACTAGATAAATGACAGACGTTCTTATATCTGGTATGAACACAGCATAACAGCATATCTGATATAGGAACACAGAACTCGGCTTACAGGGGCACTGCTTTTCTTTTCTTTTTTCAGCATCGCAGCCTTTATATATAATAAGGTATAAGATGCATTCATTTTTAAACGATTTTAAAAACTAGCAAGATTATGAAACTCAGAGAACCGGAAAAGCAGATATTAGATGATTTCGAACATAAGGTAACGGGCAAGATAGCGAAATATGGCAATGAACCCGATTTCCCGAAGTTTGAGAACTACGGCATTACCCGTATGGAGTTGGATGATTATCTTTTCGATAAGCAGTCGATACTCGACATGGGTGGTTCCAAGCGCAGCCAGCTCACCATCGGCGGTTTCATCACCGTCCTCCCCGTACTGGTACTGTCCTGTTTCCCGGATAAGTCACCCGTCTACGACAACGGAAAGATGCTCGCCACGGTCATAGCCGTCATCATCGGTCTGCTGCTGGCGTGTTTTGTCAAGGCACTTCTCCAGATGATCATCGCCTATCGCGTGAACCATCATAAGGAGCCTAAGATGGAGACCTTCATCAAGGCAGTCCTCTTCTACGAGAAGCGGTCGTAACTGTAAACTATAAATTATAAACTATAAACTATAAGTAGTATGACATTACCAGACTTTATGGACTATAAGGACAAGTTCACCCAGCGTGCATTTGTCGAGAAGATTTCGCATGTTGCCAAACGTGCCGGTGCCAAGATGGTTTATACAGCGCTCATTCTCTATTATACGTTAGAGAGTGACAAGGTTTCGCTGAAGGACAAGGCTCTGATCGTAGGAGCCTTGGGTTATCTCATCAGTCCGCTCGATGTGATTCCCGACGCCATACCTATTGCCGGTTTGGGCGATGACCTGGCCGTATTGCTGTTTGTGCTCAAGAAAGTTTGGGGTGAGGTTTCAGAAGATGTAAAAGCAAAGGCTCAGGACAAGTTGAAGAAGTGGTTTGATGAAGATGAGATTCCATCAGCCGATGACCTCTTCAAGGATTCAGCCACCGATACACCGGTCTGATTTTTCTCTAGGGGCAAGGCATAAGAAAATGAAAATGACCGGAAATGACCTTGACCGGAAATGACCGGATACTTTAGGGGTTTGAAAATGATAATGACCCTTAATGACTTTGACCCTTCATGACCTGGATGAACCCCATACGCCCTGAAGGGGCAGAAGCTCCTAGCCCAGGGTAACACCCTGGGTATAATGGCAGTCAGTAAGTCGCCCTGTAAGGGCAAAAGCTTTCATGTACCGGATAAGATACGCAAAAACTTTTGCCCCTACAGGGCTAGGAACTTTTTGGGCTTTCAGCCCGTTCTTGAACCACATGCGAAGTTCAGTACTGAATAGGTAAGAGCTGAATAACAGAATTAAATAAATAGTAAACATAACTATGTCTGAAAAGAAAGAGTTTATTTCAACCCGAAAGGGCATTACATATCTTGATTTGTTTGCTGGGGCTGGTGGCTTCAGCGAGGGCTTCATGCAAGCCTATACGGATGACAAGTATTACAATTTCCGTTTAGCAAGCGATATAAACGAGAACTGTGAACTCACACATCGTGTACGTTACAATAAGATGCTTGGTCTTGATACTAAGTTCATGTGCCAAGACATTATGGAAGATTCTTTTTTACCTAATCTTCTCAAAGGAATTGGTAATCAAGAAATCGATGTTGTAACAGGTGGGCCAAGTTGCCAGTCGTTTAGTCTTGCAGGACGTAGAAAGAAGCTAGATAAACGTGATGACCTGTTCTTCCATTACCTAAAGGTAATTAAAGCTTTACGCCCTAAATACTTTGTAATGGAGAATGTAAAGGGAATATTAACAAAGGATGAAGGGCGAATAAAAGAGAGAATTCTTCGTGAAATCAGATCAATCGTTGATGATGCGAAAATGAATCAACTCTATGCTTTCTTGGAAGATGTGTTGAAACCACAGATGCCAGCATCCTTATACTATGCCTTATATATTAGGCTTTGTATGGAAACGTCCACAGACAATTGGGATAAGCAGAATGAGGTTTTCTTTGAGAATCTTGAGCAACAATTAAAGGATGTGACCAAGCATTTGCCATATAGCGTAAGCAAGAGTGACGAAAGTGTAAATACTATTCGTCATGGACTTTTGTTGTTAAAAATGAAACAGCAAAGAGATTCCATCCGTAAACAGGTCATTCAGTTAAAAACTAGTGCCCACATTGATAATGACACTTTTATGGATGGCTACAATGCTATAATTGAGACAATATCAGATGAGCAGATTCTTGAAAAGACTTTAGATGCTGTTGACAAAGTGGCAAATATGGGAGATTGTTTGGATGAAGCGCAGTCCTTAAAAAAGTCTTTGGAAATACTGATATCTACTTTTGATGAGTGTATAGAATATATTCAAGAGCAACTCAAAGGTAAACCAGACCTTCTCAATCATCTAAATGAGATGTTGAAGGAAATCCGTCTTTACAATATTGAAGAGCCATTTGTCCTTTTATCCTCAAACTATGGTGTTCCTCAAAATCGTGAGAGAGTCGTGTTTATTGGTTGCCGAAATGACCAAGAGGTTATAAAAGAGATTCCAGCAACCGTCAGTGATGACGAGAAAGTGAAAGTTTATGAAGCTCTTTGGGATTTGGATATGATAGGAAATGGTGAAACAGTAACTTCGTATAAGAAGCCAAAGTTGAACCCGAAATTTGAAGATACAAAAATCCAAAGAGCTATTCAGGGTGAGCCAGATGAAAAAGGACTTTTGTTTT
Source organism: uncultured Prevotella sp. (assembly GCA_900557255.1). The sequence continues at coordinate 6,384 of USSA01000028.1, read as the reverse complement.
CAGAATGGTCAAAAATTGGTCGTTTGGGACATCGCTTTACGTTTGACAAGGAACCATTCTATGTGTTGAATATGGATGAGTTAGATAAACCGCAGAAATATCAGCATATGGATTTGTTCAACCACCAAACAAGTCTACAGAATGAGAAAGTCCGTGAACGACTGCGCATTATTGCTGAACATGGTGATTATGATGAGGCCAAGGTTGAACTGAAAGAGAAGGGATTGGATTCTCAGAAACGAAACTATGTAGTTTTAAATCCTCTTGGACAAAGTCCTACAGTATGTACAATGCCAGATGATTTTATTCATTATTCTGCGTATCGTCCTATGACTGTTCGTGAAATGGCTCGCCTCCAGAGTTTTGACGATTCGTTTGTGTTCCAAGGTAAACGTCAGACAGGTGGTAATAATCGCCAAAAAGAGATACCTCAATACACGCTTGTAGGTAATGCTGTCCCACCACTAATGGCAAGGGCAATTGCCAATACATTGTTGAAACATATAAAGTAAAAAGTTTTTCGTATGGTTAATATGCGTCCATTTACTGCTTTCGAGCAGAAGAATTTAAAATTTCTTGTAAACCACAATGTGAAGTTTACACAAGTCGAGATTACCCCTACTGGTTTAGGTAAGGGTATTCTTGACTCAACAGCTCCTATGCGAGCCTATTTCCTGGAAAATGGTATTCATAACTATGAGGAACAACTTCAAGGTCAAGAACATAAGCAAATAAAACAAGCTTGCATACTTACAGATGCAACTCAATTTTTCACGAAAGCATCCTTTTATCGTCCGAACACAAAGAAAGGAGACCCTCGAATGTGGATATATGGATTGGGTGGATATACAGAAGGTAATGACATTCATGTTTTGATTTGGCATGAACAAACTTTGTACAGTATCAATATAACCCATATAGACATAGAGAAATGCTACGATTCAGCGATCATTACACCTATGCAGGATATATTGAAAGCAATTAACAAAGAGGGGAACTCTGTTTCTGAGGAACTTCTTGGGCGTTTCCGTGCTGTTAAAGATCAGTGGTTTGAGTCAGAAGTAACGGCTGATACAGGAATTGGCAGAACTATAGAGTCTTTCCTTGGAATCAGTATGAATAGTGACAAAACTCCTGATTACAAGGGAATAGAATTGAAGAGTCATAGGGATAAAAGAAGCAGCAAGAAAAACGTACTATTTACCCAAACCCCAGATTGGGGAATTAGTAAATTGAAATCTGGACGAGAAATTGTCGAGAAATACGGTTACATCAATGAAGACGGTTTCAAAACTTACCAAAACACTGTTCAATGCGCTCCACCAAACAGTCAAATGATGTTCTTGAATGTCAACCATGTAGACGAACTTCTTGAATTACAAGCTGAGAGAAGAAAAGTTGAAGATATTGCAGCTTGGAGGTTAGTAAAGTTACACCAACGTTTACAAATAAAACATCATGAAACATTCTGGATTGAAGTAGAAAACGAGATGAACAATGGTAAGGAATACTTTCGCTATAAGCAGATAGAACATACAAAGAATCCGAATGTTGGTCAGTTTGATGTGCTTCTTGAACAGAACATAATAACTGTTGATTTGCTGCTTTGTCGTCCAAGTGGACATGGCGATACTTATTCTTTCAAAATCAAGAAGAAGGGGATGGCTTTGCTGTTTCCGGAATCAGTATTGTATACAATATAAGCAATGCATAATTATTAAATGAACATGAACTATAACAAATCATGGAAAAATATTCATCTTTGTTGTTTCAATATTGCATACGCAAATTGATAAAAAGTTGGAGCTTTTGGCTATTTGTGCTGTTTATAATATGTTCCTATTTGTCAGCAATGTATCAGACAACAATTTCACCTAAGGAATCAAGGTGCTTGTATTCTTGCCTAACTGTTTTATCGAATGTTAGTTTTGGCTATATTGCAGGTTATATTTTCTATATGGTTTCCGATTTTTTTCCGAGTAGTAAAGCGCAGTTTATAGCATTGCAATACATTATGTTGGCAGAATATGAAATTTTGACAACAATAGGGTCCTTTAGTAACCCTTTTGGTGAAAACAGTGTTGCTGACTTTGAATCAGAGTACAAAATGTTTAAACTGATATATTGCGAAGGCAACACTTATGAGAAATATGGAAATGACATGATGAGACTGATGGCAAGCATTAAAATCAACGATCTTTTTATTGAACAATCTAAAAGAATGCTTGAACAAACAAACTCGAATTTTGACTGTTTGTTGGTAGCTCAAAACAAATTTTTGTCATATGAAGAGTTTGAATGTTTAGCAAAAATTAAAAGTTTTTTTAGCTTGGACAATAAGAACTTGGAGAATGGAAGTATAATAGTAAGTCAAATTGAAATAGACCAGTCATTTCAAGATTATTATGATAGCCAAAAAATCATTATAGAAAAGTTGAAAGAAAGGGTTGTTTTTTGCATTGACGAAGAATTCAAACAAGAAATAGAGGATTTTGTAAATAAAAGTTTTGTGACCGAATAAATATCAACTTTTATGTTTACATGCATATAGTAGGGTTTCTTTAAAATACATTCTATCTGTATGTATGAGAATTACAGACTTGTGGGGGCTTGTAATAGTATAGTTTATGTCAAAGTCTAATATTTGTCGGTTGTGTCATTTCTCACATTATAGTGCAATTATGACACCAATACCTCCTACAACAATAAAATGCCAACGGTGGAGAAGAACCGAAATCCTTAATAACCTTAACTTTATGACCAGATTCAAAGGAGGATCAAAATGAAAATGACCGGAAATGACCATGACCGGAAATGACCGGCTACCCCCTCTCGCCCTGAAGGGGCAGAAGCTCCTAGCCCAGGGTAGCACCCTGGGTAAATACGGACGCAAACAAGTCGCCCTGTAAGGGCAAAAGCTTTTAAATATCAGGTAATTTATAAAGCTTTTGCCCTTACAGGGCGACCTTTTGTATTTATCCAAAAACCCAGGGCGATTGCCCTGGGCTAGGAGCTTTTGGGCCTTCAGCCCGTACTTGAACCACATGCGAAACTTCAGTATATAAATAGGTGAAACATTTCTTTCCTGCAAAGATACGCTTTTTTCCGCTCATTTCCCGTATCAAGACGTTAAAAATGTGTTATACATAATAAATTTATTATGGGATGTTTGTACATATCAAAATTATTATGTACCTTTGCAATCGAGTTAAGGAACATGTTTAATCAATTAGATTTTTAAGCTATGCAAGAAGATTTAGAAAATGAAATCGAGAGAAAGAAGAAGGAAATCGAAGACTTTCTCCGAATCGTGAAATTCACCGGTCTTTCACAGAAGGAAATCGAAAAGAGACTTGATTATCTCTTAGATGACCTTTCAAGACTGATGAAGAATAGAAAGTAAAGTTTCACTTCCCCTCCTTTGGGAGGAGATTATAAAATATATTATTGATATGGAAAATATTAAGATTTTATTGGAGGAATATCAGTCTCTTGCTGGTAATACCGATGCAAGGAGCGAAGAGCGAAAAAAAGAAATTATCGCTAAGTTGGAAAAGATGGATAAGGATGCTGTTGCTGAAGTGGCAAAGCCATTCGTGGAGGAGAATGTAACTCGCCTGGAGAGCGAAATGAAAGCTCTCCGAAGCCAGATAGATGCGGAGGATTACAAACTGCTTCCTATCTCTTATATTGCCAAGACCTATTTCAATAAGAGCGCATCATGGCTTTTGCAGCGTCTCAACGGATATCAGGTGCGTGGAAAGATTTATACGCTCAACCAGGAGCAGAAAGGCATTTTTAACCAGGCAGTCAAGGAAATAAGCAATCGCATCAGTGCATTGCAGTTAGCATAGCTAACATGTTCGATAACTCAACTCAGTCCCCGACACGATTCCGTGCCGGGGACATCAGCGACTCAACGCCTGCATGAGCAATATTAAAGCGGATTTACAAGCAACCGTTTTCTGATGGTCAGAAAGCTTAAACATAGTTAATACTACGATTAGTATCTCCGCTTTTGCAAAGTATATCGGTATGAATGCATCATTGCTCAGGCAAAATGCCGCTGGTATCAAGGTGCCACAGGCCAAGAGCTTGAAAAGAATAAGGCAAGGCATTGCCAAAATAAAAGGAGATTTAGACGCTGGTCTCTTGATAGATAAACCAGTTCTACAGTATGTTTGAACGATGTGCAACCAAAAGTTGGTTGTACTTCATAAAAATTAAATGAACTCTTGAGCCCCTGGTGCGAGATGCATCGGGGGCTTTTTTGTTCCGTCAGATTCCGGAAAATCATTCCTTTTCATTCTTTCTAGAGTAAAAATTTGGTTTTTCAGAAAAAGCGGTGTATCTTTGCACCCGAGAATTAGTAACACATTAAAATATATAGATTATGTTAGATACTTTCTTTGGCTTCGTGCAGTTCGTGTCGTTCGTGATTGCGCTTGTTCTTGGACCGTTTGTTGTCGGCTCGAGGATGTTTGCAAAATGGCTTGTTTATCTGACTTTATGTACCATATTTACTCCTTTGTTTGGAATACTTATATACGTAAAGTTCTTCAGGTACTAGTCCTTTGCCATATACTCGCCTGTTATTATATTTGCATTGCTAATTAGTAATGTATAAAGAATATGGTAACAGACAGTCTTGTTAAAAAGAAATTTGTTCACGAGACTCTTCAGGAAGGTATCCTGAAGATATACTCCACACAGGAGAACGTGGTGCGCAGCAACTTCCAGCGCCGTACCGGAAGACTTCTCACCACGCTTTCCGCACACTCGTTCGACAGCCAGATTTCGGGCGAGAACCGCACCATCTTCGTGCGAATCCTTCCTTATCTCCGTTTCCTCGATATGCAATACCGCCAGCGCAACGACCGCATCAGCAAGTTCAAGCGCAGGAACCTTGCACTCTACAACCGTGTGGTATGGGGCGTGCTCTATCACGAGACGTTCCCTAAGCTCCGTTATGGCTTCACGGATGAGATACGCCAAGGCATCCGTCAGGAACTGGAAAAGTCACTCAACCCTCAAAAATCATAAGTTATGGCAAGTAAACATTTAACGGAAGACGAAATTCGCTACACCGTCGATGTGAAGGCGGCAGCAGCCCAAAAGGAAATATACCGGCTGGAGCAGCAGAGCAAGAAGCTGCGCTCCGAGAACAAGGCACGACTCAGCCAGATGATTCAGCTGGAGGCAGCTGGCAAGAAAGAGACTGATACCTACAAGAACCTCAAGAAGCAATATACCGAGACTGGTAAGGAAATTCGCAACCTTACCTCTCAGATAGGCGAGCAGACCAGTAAACTCAATGTGCTTGATATGACTATGAGTCAATTGAAGAAGCAGCAGAAAAGTTTGCAGAAGGAATTTGAAAACACCTCAAAAACGCTCAACCCAGAACTTTATGATATATTGGAGCAAAAGTTGCAAGAGGTAAGCAGTAGAATGGCTGAATTGAAACAGAACGCTAAAAGTTTTGGTGAACTTGCGGCTAGCGACCAAGCTAACGGAATGCTATATGGTAACATGATGACCAAGGCAGCAGAACTCTTTGGTAGTTACGCACAAGGTTTCAAAGATTCCGTCAAAGAACTTATTGATGGTGGCTTGGAGATGGCAGAAACCGCCGATGGTGTGACCAAGGCTTTCAAGGATATGGATCAGCCTGACCTCTTGGAGAATCTTCGCAAGGCAACCAAGAACACAGTCAACGATGTGCAGTTGATGACCGCAGCCGTGCAAGCCAAAGACTTCCGCATACCACTCGAAGATCTCGGTAAGTACTTGCAGTTTGCCCAGCTGAAGGCTCAGCAGACGGGGCAGTCGGTAGATTACATGACCAACAGCATCGTGACCGGTCTGGGCCGCAAGTCTCCATTGATTCTCGATAACCTGGGCATCTCGGCGGCAGAAATCTCCGAGAAGACCAAGGAGACGGGCGACTTCATGAAGGCTGTGGCAGAGATTGTGGATACCCAGCTTGCCGAGGCAGGAGAGACCTATATCAGTGCAGCCGACCGTGCCGCCCAGAAAACGGTAGAACTGCAGAACGCCCAAAAGGCGCTGGGTGACGAAATCCTTCCCCTCAAGGAACAGTGGGATGATGCCTATGCAGACATGCAGCTGCATACCATCGACCTCATCTCCTGGTGCGTGAAGCATCAGGGCGTGGTGAAGACGCTGGGCATCCTGCTTGCAGCCTTCACGGTTGTAGCGATCGCCACCAGCAATGCCATCAAGACGAATATCGTTGTAACCAAGGGTGCAGCTGCAGCCCAGCAGACATGGAACGTGATATGTGCTACCGGAACCGGACTCCTGAAGCTGCTGCAGGCAGGTTTCTACCTGCTCACGGGCAGGGTGACGCTTGCCAAGAAT